>NZ_JCAFUK010000005.1:0-245423 GCF_059371235.1 Stenotrophomonas sp. YJH_SMC_29
AAGCCGCGGGCGCGGTTGGCAACGGGCGCGTGGCGACGCGCCGGACCTTGCGGCGCCCCTCTTTTCACTCGGCGCGGTTCGAGCAGGACGCCGAAGACGCGAAGGCGTGGCTGGTCGAACGCGGCTTGCCGGTAGCGTAAAGCCGCGGGCGCGGTTGGCCACGGGCGCGTGGCGACGCGTCGGACCTCGCGGCGCCCCTCTTTTCACTCGGCGCGGTTCGAGCAGGACGCCGAAGACGCGAAGGCGTGGCTGGTCGAACGCGGCTTGCCGGTGGCGTAGCGCATCGGTAGTGCCGGCCGCTGGCCGGCAACCTCATGAACCCGTGAGGCATCACCGGGTTGCCGGCCAGCGGCCGGCACTGCCCCATCAGCCCTGCCCGGCCAGTGCGCGCAGGGTGATGCCGACGATGTAGGCCAGGTAGGTGCCGGTGGCATAGCCCATCGTACCCAGCAGCACGCCCACCGGTGCCAGCGCCGGATGGAACGCGGCCGCCACCACCGGCGCCGAGGCCGGGCCACCGATGTTCGACTGCGAACCGATGGCGAAATAGAAGAACGGCACCTTCAGCAGCTTGCCCAGGCACCACAGCAGCACGATGTGCACGGCGATCCAGATCAGGCCAAGCAGGAACAGCCACGGGCGATCCAGCAGCGCCAGCAGATCCATCTGCATGCCGATGCAGGCGATCAGGAAATACAGCAGCAACGAACCCAGGCGCGATGCCCCCGCCCCTTCCAGGTTGCGTGCGCGGGTGAAACTCAGGCTCAGGCCCAGCGTGGTCGACAGCACCACCACCCACACGAACGGCGCGTCCAGGCTGAACTGCGAGGCCCAGCTGACGTTGGCCTTGAACCAGGCCGCCAGCGGCGCACCGATCGCATGTGACAGTCCGACGCCACCGAAGGCCACGGCCACGATCAGCATCAGGTCGGTCAGGCTGGGAATGCGTTCGTGCTCGGCCTGGAAGCGCGCGATGCGCTCCTTCAGTTCATCGATGGCCGAGGTATCGGCACCACTGCGTGCGTCGATCTTCGCCGCGCGCCCGGCCAGGAAGATCAGCGCCGCCATCCACACGTAGCCGACACCGACATCGACCACCGCGAACTGGCCGAAGGTGGTCGCATTGACGTCGAACACTTCGCGCATCGCCAGCATGTTGGCACCGCCACCGATCCAGCTGCCGGCCAGCGCGGCCATGCCGGCCCAGGTGTCGCCGGCCACGGTGTCGGGATGGATCGCGCGCATCACCAGGAACGCCACCACTGCGCCCAGCATGATGCTGGCCGAGGCGCCCAGGTACATCAGCACCAGCTTCGGGCCGAGCCGCAGGATGCCCTTTATGTCGACCGCAAGGGTCAGCAGGATCAGCGCCGCTGGCAACAGGATGTCGCGCGCGATCGGGTTGTAGAGCCGGGTGTTCTGGCCGTCGATCAGGCCCACAGTGTTGTAGATGCCGGGAATCAGGTAGCACAGCAGCAGTGCCGGCACGAAGGTGTAGAAGCGCTTCCACAGGCCCTGCTCGCGCGAGGCGGTCCAGAACACGGCACCGAGCGTGGCGGCGATCAAACCGAAGACGACGATGTCATTCTGGATCAGGGCGTTCGAGGGCATGCAGGCGCTCTGGGTAGTGCCGGCCGCTGGCCGGCAATCTCGTACAGGTGGGAAGCGGCAAGCGGTTGCCGGCCAGCGGCCGGCACTACCAGAAAACAGAAGCGCCGCCCCGGAGGGCGGCGCCGCAACCCTCAGTTGCCGATGTGCTGCTTCAGCCAGGCATTGACGGTGTCATGCCACAGGATGCTGTTGTTCGGCTTCAGCACCCAGTGGTTTTCATCCGGGAAGTACAGGAACTTCGATTCGATGCCCTGGCGCTGGGCCGCGGTGAACGCGGCCAGGCCCTGCTCGACCGGGATGCGGAAGTCCTGCTGGCCGTGGATGACCAGGATCGGCTTCTTCCAGTCCGCCACGTGGTTGACCGGGTTGAACTTCTCGTAGTTCGCGGCCTTCTGGTACGGCGTGCCGCCCTGCTCCCACTCGGTGAACCACAGTTCTTCGGTGGCGTAGCCCATCATGCGCTGGTCGAACACGCCGTCGTGGTTGACCAGGCACTTGAACGGGCTGTTCCAGTTGCCGGCGATCCAGTTGACCATGAAGCCGCCGTAGCTGGCGCCCAGCGCACAGGCCTTGTCACCGTTGAGGAAGGAATACTTCTTCAGCGCCGCATCCCAGCCCTTCTGCAGGTCTTCCAGCGGGCGGTCGCCCCAGTGCTGGCTGATCGCATCGGTGAACGCCTGGCCGTAGCCGGTGGAGCCGTGGAAGTCGATCATCACCACCGCGTAGCCCTGGCCCGCATAGGTCTGCGGGTTCCAGCGGTAGCTCCAGCCATTGCCGAAGCTGCCCTGCGGGCCGCCATGGATCAGGAACGCGACCGGGTACGACTTGCCTTCCTGGTAGTTGTGCGGCTTGACCACGTAGCCATGCACGGTGTCGTTGTTCCAGCCCTTGAACTCGAACTGTTCGTAGTCGCCGAAGCTGACGTCCTTGAGCACCTCACCGGCGGCCGGGGTCAGCGCGCGCAGTTCGCCGATGGCTTCGCCCGCGGCCGGCAGCAGGCCGACCAGCACCTGGTCGTTGCTCTTCAGGCTGTTGCGGGTGATCGCCACGCTGTTGCCGGCCACGTCGACCGCGGTCACGCTGCCATCACCGATCAGCTTGGTGGCCTTGCCGCTGGCCACGTCGATCTGGAACAGCGGGTGTTCGCCGAGGTCATCGGCGGTGGTGTAGATGCTGGCGCCGTCGGCGGACAGGGTGATGCCACCGGCCGAACGATCCCACTGCGGCGCGATCTCGCGGGTCTTGCCGCTCGCCAGGTCCATCGCCATCAGGCCGAAGCGGTCGGCCTCGAAGCCCGGGCGCTTCATCGCACGGTAGAACAGGGTCTTGCCGTCGGCGCTGAACACCGGACCGGCATCCCAGGCCGGGTTGGAAGCCGTCAGGTTGACCGGCGCCTGCTTGCCGGCGGCGTCGAAGCGGTACAGGTCGAAGTTGGTCGACCACGGCTCCTGCTTGCCGGCCACGCGGATGCTGGCCACCACGCTGGCGCCATCCGGCGACCACGCGAAGTCATCATTGCCACCGAACGGCTTGGACGGGGCATCGCCGTCGATGGTCGCGCTCAGCGCGGAAGCGCCCTTGACCGCGCCGGCCTTGGCCGTCGGCAGCGGCGCGACGAACAGGGTGTTGCGGCGGCCGTCGTTCCAGGTGTCCCAGTGGCGCACGAACAGCGAATCGAAGACCTCGCCGCTGGCCTTGGCGCCGGCCACGTCCTTCAGCTTCTTCTCGGTGCAGGCCAGGTCCGAGGCACAGGCCTGGAACACGCCGGCGCTGAACAGCACGCGGTCGTCCTGCGGCGACACGTGATAGCTGTCCACGTCGACCGGGAAGTCGGTCAGCTGGCGCGGGGTGCCGCCGCCGATCGGCTGTGCATACAACTGCTGGCTGCCGTTCTTGGCGCTGAGGAAATAGACGGTCTGGCCATCGGCCGACAGCGAAGCGGAATTGACGTTCCAGCCGGCCGGGGTGATCTGCTTCGGCGGCGCTGCGTCGCGGGTGCGCAGGTTGCGCGCGAACAGCGCGGTGGAGGCCTTCAGGTTGGCGTCCACGCTGCGCTTGGCGAACACCACGGTGCCGCCGTCAGCGGTCAGTACCGGTGCGGAGACGCGGTCCATGGCCACCATGTCGCGGACGTCCAGGCCGCGGGCAGCGGCGACGCTGGGCAGGGCGGCCAGCAGGCTCAGTGGCAGCAGGGCATGACGCAGTTTCATCGGGGTCTCCGCAGGACGGCAAAAAACCGATGGTAGGCCCGTGCGCCCGGGGCTGCCAAGGCCATCGGTCATGGCCGTGATCGAGCAGCCGCCAGAAAAGGCAAACCCCGCCGAAGCGGGGTCTGCGGTAGTGCCGGGCGCTGGCCGGCATTGCGTTGGCGTTGCCGGCCAGCGGCCGGCACTACCCTTCCCTTACGCCTTGGCGTACTTGCCGGTGCGGTAGATCAGCCAGCCGACCAGGAACAGCACGGCCAGGCCGATCCACTGTGCGCCCGGCAGGTGGAACGGCACGGCCAGCACGTCGGCGCGGCTGCTGACCACGATCGGAATCGCGATGGCGATGCCCATCAGCGCTTCGCCGGTGATCAGGCCAGCGGCGAACAGCACGCCCGGCTTGTGCACGCGGTCGCGGCCTTCTTCGTCGTCGGCACGCACCTTGTGGAAGCGCTCGACCAGGTGGGCGATCAGGCCGCCGAGGAAGATCGGCACCATCAGCTCCAGCGGCAGGTAGATGCCGATGGCGGCGGCCAGCACCGGCACGCGGAAGCGGGCGTTGCGCGCCTTCAGCCAGCTGTCGAAGGCGATGATGGCGGCACCGACCACGGCACCGATGCCGATGAACGTCCACGGCAGTTCACCACCGAACAGGCCCTTGGCCACCGAGGCCATCAGGTTGGCCTGCGGCGCAGCCAGCGCGTTGGGGTGCAGCTCGGACTTCACGCCGATGCCGTAGGCGGTGGCCAGCAGGTTCAGCACCGGGGCCATGATCAGCGCGCACGAGAACGCGCCGATGCCCAGCATCAGCTGCTGCTTCCACGGGGTGGCGCCAACGATGTAGCCGGCCTTGAGGTCCTGCAGGTTGTCACCACCGACGGCGGCGGCACAGCACACCACCGCGCCGATCATGATCGCGGCCACCGCACCCAGCGGCGCCCCGCCGGCACCGACCGGCTTGAGGCCATCGGCGCCCAGCAGCACCACCAGCACGGCCGAAGCGAACAGGATGGTGGAGATGGTGATGCCCGAAACCGGGTTGTTGGACGAGCCGATCAGGCCGGCCAGGTAGGCCGAGACCGAAACGAACAGGAAGCCGGCGACGATCATGATGAGGGTCATCGGGATCGACACGTGCCACTGGCCGACGATGGCCTGGTACAGGGCCAGCAGCGGCAGCACGAACACCACCAGGGCGACCAGCATCCACTTCATCGGCAGGTCGCGCTCGGTGTGCGCCAGCACCGGGCCACCGCTCTTGCGGGCCGCGGCGAAGCCGCTCTTGACGCCGTTGAGCAGCGACTTGCGCAGCGAGATCAGGGTCCAGATGCCACCGATCAGCATTGCGCCGACGCCCAGGTAGCGCATCTTCGCGCCCCAGATGGCGAACGCGGCCTCGGTGGACGAGGCGGTGGCGACCGACGCGGCCAGTGCCGGATCGGTGTTCATGAAGAATGCCTGGTAGATCGGAATGGCGATGTGCCAGGTCAGGATCGAGCCGGACACCACCACGATGCCGACGTTGAGGCCGACGATGTAGCCCACGCCCAGCAGTGCCGGCGACAGGTTGGTGCCGATGAAGGCGGTGACCTTGGAGCTGCCGACGTAGGCCGAGGTGGCCCAGGCATCGGGAATCAGGCGCATGCCGCTTTCCGCGGCCAGCTTGACAAAGGCACCGATCACCGCCGACAGGCCGAGGATCTTCAGGCCCGGGCCCGGGTTCTCACCGGCCTTGAGCACTTCGGCTGCCGCCTTGCCTTCCGGGAACGGCAGGGGATCTTCGACGATCATCGAACGGCGCAGCGGCACCGAGAACAGCACGCCCAGCAGGCCGCCGAGGCCGGCGATGCCCAGCACCCACCAGTACTTGAAGTCCGGCCAGTAGCCCATGATCACCAGCGCCGGGATGGTGAAGATCACACCGGCGGCGATCGACGAACCGGCCGAGGCGCCGGTCTGCACGATGTTGTTCTCGAGGATGGAGCCACCGCCCAGCAGGCGCAGCACGCCCATGGAAATCACCGCGGCGGGAATGGCGGTGGCGATGGTCAGGCCTGCGAACAGACCGAGGTAGGCGTTTGCGGCCGACAGCACCACCGCCAGCACGATGGCCAGGGCCACTGCGCGGAAGGTGAGCTGCTTGGGCGCAGCGTCGTGGTTCATGGAAGCCCCTGCTGGCAAAAAATCCCTGCCACGCTAGCGTTCAGGGCAGACCAAGTCCAGCGTGCCAAAGGATGGGGCGGCCGCCGCAGCGCAACGGCGCGGTGCGTGGCCCCGGAATCGGCAGACCCGGCAAAGTCCGGCTGGGATCGCCGCAATTGATATGTTATATCCTAATGCTACCCTGTCGTTGCCGCATCGCATGCCCCCTTCCTCCCCTTCCCGCCTGGCCTCCATCGACCAGCTGCGCGGCACCGTCATGCTGTTGATGCTGCTCGACCATGTGCGCGAGACCTTCTTCCTGCAGCACCAGGTGAGCGACCCGATGGACGCCGCCACGGTCTCCCCTGCGCTGTTCGCCTGCCGCCTGCTGGCCCACCTGTGTGCCCCCGTGTTCGTGCTGCTGACCGGGCTGTCGGCCTGGCTGTACGGCCAGCGCCAGGCGGATCCGCGCGCGGCCACGGCCGCGTTCCTGCTCAAGCGCGGGCTGTTCCTGGTGGTACTGGAGCTGACCCTGGTGAATTTCGCCTGGACCTTCCAGCTGCCGCCGCAAACGCTGTACCTGCAGGTGATCTGGGCCATCGGGCTGAGCATGATCGCGCTGGCCGGCCTGCTGTGGCTGCCCCGCCCCGTCCTGCTGGCGGTTGCGGTCGCGGTGGTGGCCGGGCACAACCTGCTGGATGGTGTGCGGGTGCAGGGCAACGGCCTGCTGGCGGTGGTATGGAAGGTGCTGCACCAGCGTGACTGGATCGAGGCCGGCACGCTGCGCCTGCGCACGTCCTATCCGCTGCTGCCCTGGATCGGGGTGATTGCGCTGGGCTACCTGATGGGACCGTGGTTCGGCCGCGAGCGCGCGCCGGAGCAGCGCCAGCGCTGGCTGCTGTGGGCGGGCGTCGGCGCGCTGGCCCTGTTCGCGCTGCTGCGCTTCGCCAACGACTACGGCGATGCGCCATGGCAGTACCAGGCCACCACGCTGCGTACCTGGCTGAGCATCTTCAACGTCACCAAGTACCCGCCGTCCTTGCAGTTCCTGCTGCTGACCCTGGGGGTGGGACTGTTGCTGCTGCGGCTGTACGAATGGCCGCCGCTGGCGCGGGCACTGCAGCCGCTGGCCGATATCGGCGCCGCGCCGATGTTCTTCTACCTGCTGCACCTGTACGTGTTGAAGGGGCTGTACCTGGCCGCGTTGGCCGCGTGGGGCCCGACCCAGGGCACGCTGTATGCGCTGGATTCGGTCAGCGGCCTGCTGCTGGTGGCCTGTGCGCTGGCCGTGGGGCTGTACCCGCCGACGCGGGCGTTTGCGCGGTTCAAAGCGCGAAGGCGCGATCTGCCATGGTTGCGATACCTGTGAGCGGCGGCCGCCGGGGGAGCGCCATCCCTGCATGGCGTGGATCCACCGGCGGCTGCCTGCCCAGGCGCAGAGGCCTATAATCGCGCCCTTTCCGCTGTCCCCGCCGTCGATGACCGTTGCCGCCTCCGCTTCCGACGACTTCCTGGGCCATCCCAAGGGCGTCTACGTCTGTTTCTTCACCGAGATGTGGGAGCGCTTCTCCTTCTACGGCATGAAGGCGCTGCTGCTGCTGTACCTGACCAAGTACCACCTGTTCGGCGACAAGGCCGGCCTGGACCTGCTCGGTGCCTACGGTGGCCTGGTGTACTGCATCCCGGTGTTCGGCGGCATGCTGGCCGACCGCTGGCTGGGCATGCGCCGGGCGGTGCTGTTCGGCGGCATCCTGCTGGTGCTCGACCACCTCGGCATGGCCTTCGAGGGCCATGCGGCGTACCGGGTGAACGGCGAAGTGGTGCGCGACACCTCGGCGCTGGCGGTGACCTACCTGTCACTGGCGCTGATCATCATGGGCGTCGGCTTCCTCAAGCCGAACATCTCTACCATCGTCGGCAAGCTGTACGCCAAGGACGACCCGCGTCGCGACTCGGGCTTCTCGCTGTTCTACGCCGGCATCAACCTCGGCGCGCTGTTCTCTTCGCTGGTGTGTGGCTTCCTCGGTGAGGCCTACGGCTGGAAATACGGTTTCGGTGCGGCCGGCGTCGGCATGCTGGCCGGCCTGGCGATGTTCCTGTGGGGCCAGAAGTACCTGCAGGGCCATGCCGAACCACCGCAACCGGCGGCGCTGAAGCAGAAGGTGCTGGGCCTGCCGCGCGAATGGCTCATCTATCTGTGCGCGGTGCTTGCTGTGCTGCCGGTGGCGTGGCTGATGTGGGCTGCCGGCAACGGCGCGTTCGCGCTGGGCGGTGAAATCAGCCTGGCGCTGATGCTGATGCTGGTGGTGCTGGGCGGCGTGCTGGTCTGGTTCGCCTGGTTCACCGGCAGCAAGTGCACGCCGGTGCAGCGCCAGCAGATGATCGCGCTGATGGTGCTGATCTTCCTGGCGCTGGTGTTCTTCACGATGTACGAGCAGTCCTACGGCTCGTGGGTGACCTTCACCGACCGCCTGCTGACCAAGGACATCGTGCCCGCGCTGGTGATCACCGGCGGTACCCCGCTGCCGTGGTCGATCCTCTCGCTGCTGCTGGCACCGCTGGGCTTCGTGGTCAGCGCGCGCCTGTCGGAACGGCGCCCGGGTTCGGCCGCACCGCGCGCGTTCTTTGCCGCCATTGTCGTGCTGATGCTGGTGCTGCTGGTGCGCGACTGCCTGGTGATTCCGCAGACCGCCGGTTCGCTCACCTATCTCGGCGGCCTGTTCCTGGTGCTGCTGGCACCGGCCTTCGCCGCGCTGTGGACCTGGATGGACCGCCGCGGCTGGGAACCGGGCAAGCCGGTCAAGTCGGCCTGGGGCCTGGTGATTGCCGCGCTGTCGTTCGTGCCGCTGGCGCTGGCGGCTCAGCAGGTCGGCGCGACCGGCGAGATGGCCAGCGTGTGGTGGCTGGTGCTGGCCTACTTCCTGCTGGCCAGCGGCGAGATGTGCCTGTCGCCGGTCGGCCTGTCGGCAGTGACCCAGCTGGCCGTGCCGCGGGTGATGAGCCTGATGATGGGCACCTGGTTCCTGGCTACCGCGTTCTCGGAAACGCTGGCGGCCCTGTTCGGCAAGCTGGCCGCGATCGAGGTGCCGGAAGGTGAATCGCTGGACATGGTGGCTGCCGCAGGCGCCTATGCGCACCTGTTCTGGCTGCTGATGTGGATCGGCCTGGGCTGCGCGCTGGCCGCCTTCCTCGCCGCGCCGCTGCTGAAGAAGATGATGCACAGGGTGAAGTAAACCCCGCACATGTGGAAAACCAGGGCGGCGGAACGATCATCCGCCGCCCTGTCAGCTCAGAGCGCCTTGTCCTTGCCGCCCGCGGGCGCGGTCGTCGCGGTCTTGCCCCCCAGGCTGCGCGCCAGGAACGCCAGCAGCTTGTCGTAGTACTCGCTGCGATGCGCCTCGGTGTAGAAGCCGTGGCCTTCGGTCTTGTAGTACAGGCTTTCCACCGGCGTGCCGGCGCGCTTGAGCGCCGCTTCCATGCGCTCGGTATGCTGGATCGGCGCGCGCTTGTCTTCGCCACCGGCGGCCAGGAACACCGGCACCTTGATCCGTTCGGCCAGGTTCACCGGAGACACCGCGCCCAGCTTGGCCGGGTCACCCAGCCATTCGCGCAGGTAGGTCACGCCTGAGCCGCGGTCCTGGATGTCGCCGCGGGTGTACATCATCGGCAGATCGTAGACACCCACATAGCCGGCCGCGCACTGGTACAACCCGGGCTCGCGCGCGGCCCCCATCATCGCCGAGTAGGCCCCGTAGCTGGCACCGTAGATGCAGATGCGACGGCCGTCGGCGATGCCTTCGCTGATCGCCCAGCGGGTGGCATCGGTGACATCGTCCTGCATCGCCGCGCCCCACTGCTGCGCACCGGCCTGGGTGTGGGCCCGGCCGTAGTTGCCCGACCCGCGGAAATTGACCTGCAGCACGGCATAACCGGCGGCGGCCAGCATCTGGGTTTCGCGGTCGTACTGGCCGGAATCGAAGATGTCGAACGGGCCACCATGCGGCATCACCACCATCGGCAGGTTGCGGCCGTTGCTGCCGGCCGGCAGGGTCAGGAACCCGTGCAGTGGCAGACCGTCGCGGGCCTTCAATGCAATCGGCTTCACGCTGGCGCTGCGGTCGACGTCGATCCAGTCGCTGCGGCTGATCAGATGGTCGGCCTTGCGCGCCACGGTGTCGTACACGTAGAAATCGCCCGGGTTCGAGCCCGACCACGTTTCCACCAGCACGACGCGGCCGTCGCGGGTGCTGGAGGTGATGTAGACGGCGCCCCCGAAGGCGGCTTCCAGGCTGCGATACAGGCGTGCCTCCGGCGACTTCTCGTCGAAGAAACGGGTACGTGGCGTATCGCCCAGGTAGAGCGCGCCGACCGGCACATGGGTGCCAGGGCGATGGATGATGCGGTACGGATTGACCACCTCGTCGCGCAGCAGCGTGGCGCGCTCGCCGGTCTGCGGGTTCCAGCTGACGATCGCATCCGGGCCCTGGGTCTGCTCGACGTTGAGGTAGGCCACGCTGTCATCGGCCGAGAAGCCGAGGGCGGTTTCGATGCGCTTGCTGACGGCCTCGTCGTTGATCAGCTTCCAGGTGTCGCCGCTGCGTTCGCGGAAATACAGCTTGTTGACGTTGTCGCTGCCCGAGCCGTGCACGAAGCGCACTTCGCCGGCGCCATCGGTGGTGAATTCGCCGCGCCGTACCGGCGAAGACGCCACCCGCGAGCGACGCCCCGTGGTCACATCCATGCGGTCGACGCGGGTGAACGGATCCTCGGCCAGCGGCCATACGGTCACCAGCACGTTGCGCTCATCGCCCGGCAGGTCGTCGGCCAGGAAGGCGGCCACCGCTTCGACCTTCTTCGGCTGGATGCGGGTTCCCGGGCCGTTGCTCTCCACGCGGTAGCCGACCAGCAGTTCGCCGCGATTGCCGTTGGCATCGATGGCGTAGAGTTCGCCGGTGGGATTGGGCTGGTCGAGCGAGCCCCACTTCTGGGCCAGGCCGATCAGCAGGCGCTCGTTGCTGACCCAGTCGAATTCCTGCGCGTGGTTGCGGCTGGGTGGCCGGAAACTGCCGACCATCTGCTTGTCCTTCAACCGCAGCACGGCGATCGCGGTGGCGTCCTCCATCGGCACCGTCGCCGCCACATACTCGCCCCCCGGCGAAATCTTGATATCGGTGAAGCTCTCCCGGCGCAGGTACTGCGTCAGGTCCACCGCCCCCACGCTGCCTGCGGCAACGCCCCCGATGACGGCCAGTGCGGCCGCCAGAATCGTCTTGTGCATCCTTCCCCTGCTCCTGTGGACACCTTGTCCTGGTGGCCGATTCTAGGCAGGGCCATGGGTTTCCCGCCAGAGCCGGAAAAGACGACGGCACCGTTGCCGGTGCCGTCGTTGCCACTACCTTGGAGAGAGAGTCAGGACGTGGGTTCGGGGGGCGTGCGCCGGGTCAGTGGACCCCGCGCACCGCCAACATGAGGGCCAGGATGCTGAGGATCACCGCGATGGTGCCGTCGAGCACGCGCCAGGTGCTGGGCTTGGTGAACAGCGGCGCCAGCAGGCGCGCGCCGAGGCCCTGCGCGGTCAGCCACAGGCAGCTGGCGGTGACCACGCCGGCGGCGAAGGCCATGCGGGCGTTGCCGAAGTTCTCGGCGATGGAGCCGATCACCATCATGTCCAGCCAGAAGTGCGGATTGATCAGCGAGAAGCCGACCGCGGCGATCAGCACCGCACGGCGGCTGCCGTCGTCGCTGTCGGCGTCGCCCATGCCACCGCCACCGGCGATCGCACGGCGTGCCGACTTCATCGCATACCAGGCCAGGAAGGCCACGCCGGTCCACAGCACGGCGCTGGTCAGCCACGGCAGCGCCGAGGTGAGCGTGCGCAGGCCGGCCACGCTGGCGAAGATGAAGATGGCATCGATGGCCGCGCAGGTGGCGACCACCGGCACGATGTGCTTGCGCAGGATGCCCTGGCGCAGAATGAAGGCGCTCTGGGCGCCGACCACGGCGAACAGGCCGATGCCGGTAGCGGCACCAGAGAACCAGGCACCGAGGCCGGTGCTGGCGGAGATGACCGAGAACATGGGATTCACTGCCTTGTATTGCTTGGGGGGACGGTGCCTCGCGAAGGCGGACAGCACCGGAACGGGCGCCATTGTCGCGCCGCAACATGAAAAAGACGAGCTAAACTTTCTAAACCAACATTAGCGGAGCTTAATTCGATGCGCATCGATCATGCCCAGCTGCGCGCCCTGGCCGCAGTGATCCGCGAAGGCAGCTTCGACCGCGCCGCGCAGTCGCTGAATGTCACGCCGTCGGCCATCTCGCAGCGGGTCAAGGCGCTGGAGGACCGGATCGGCCGCCTGCTGGTCAAGCGTGGCACCCCGGCCACCGCCACCGCCGAGGGCCAGTTGCTGGTGCAGCTGGCCGAGCAGACCGCCCTGCTGGAACACGATGCGCTGCACCGCATGGGCCTGGCCGATGAGGACCTGCCCCAGGCCAGCATCCCGGTGGCGGTGAACCACGACAGCCTGGAAACCTGGTTTCCGCAGGCCGCCTACCAGTTCGCGCAGACCACCGGCACCACCCTGGACCTGCGTGTGGAAGACCAGGACCACACGGTGGAGCTGCTGCGCCAGGGCACGGTGCTGGGCGCGGTGACCACGCTGGACGAGCCGGTGCAGGGCTGCCAGATCCATGCGCTGGGCAGCATCCGCTATGCAGCGACCTGCACCCCTGAATTCCGCGAACGCCACTTCGCCAAGGGCGTGACCGCGCAGGCGCTGGCACAGGCGCCGGTGCTGGTGTTCAACCGCAAGGACGAAATGCAGTCGCGCTTCGCCCGGCGCATGGCCGGCGACGACCTGCCCAGCACCGCACCGACCTGGTGGATTCCGTCCACGCGCGCCTTCGTGCAGGCCAACCTGGGCGGCATGGGCTGGACGATGAATCCATTGCCGCTGGTCAAGCGGCACCTGGACGCCGGGCGACTGGTCTACGTACGCCAGCGCGCGTGGGAAGACGTGCCGCTGTACTGGCAGCACTGGAAGGGCGACGTACAGACCATGGCGCTGCTGACCCGCGCCGTGCTGGATGCCTCCTCGGCACTGATCCGGCGCAAGCGCTGACGCACAGCGCAAAAAGGGGACGGAGGGGATTAGGTCGCTTTAGGCCGATACGACATCCAAGGCAAATGCGACTTAATCCCCTCCGTCCCCTTTTTCCACACCGGGTCCATGGGTGATGCGGATACTGATCGGCCGATCATCGAACGGGTCTGACTCGGGCGCTGCCTGGCCTTGCCCGCCACTGTCGGCGACGGGCCGCGAAAGGTCGGATGCTGCGTTGCATCAAAAACGGACCGGTTCCGGTTAGAATCACCGGTGGATGCTGCAAGGCGTTGTTTCTTTACGCCCTTTCCCTGCCCCACGCGCATCCTGACCCCTTCCCCTCCGCCAACGATCCCGCCCCCATGAAGAAATTTGGCAAGGCTCTTCTCGCCCTGCTCGTGCTGCTGTTGCTGGCCGCCGCGCTGTTCCTGTACTGGCCGCTGACCCAGCGCTCGGTGCCCGCCGCCAGCAACGACAAGCCCGTCGATGTTGTGCTGGTCGGCGCCGGCATCATGAGCATCACCCTGGCCACCTACCTGCAGGAACTGCAGCCGGACTGGAACATCCAGGTCTACGAACGCCTCGACGGCGTCGCCGGTGAAAGCTCCGATGGCTGGAACAACGCCGGCACCGGCCACTCGGCGTTCGCCGAACTGAACTACACCCCGGAACTGCCCGACGGCAGCATCGAGACCAAGCGCGCGGTCGGCATCGCCGAATCGTTCGAGGTCTCGCGCCAGTTCTGGTCGCACCAGGTCAAGCAGGGGCGGCTGAGCCAGCCCAGCGACTTCATCAACCCGACCCCGCACATGAGCTTCGTCTGGGGTGATGACAACATCGCCTACCTGCACAAGCGCCAGCAGGCGCTGGTGAAGAACCCGCTGTTCTACGGCATGCAGTACTCCGAAGATCCGGCGCAGATCAGGCAGTGGGCCCCGCTGCTGATGGAAGGCCGCGATCCGAAACAGAAGGTTGCCGCAACCTGGATGCCGCTGGGCACCGACGTCAACTTCGGTGTGATCACCCGCCAGCTGACCAGCGGCCTGCAGCGCAGCCCGAACTTCAGCCTGCACCTGAACCATGAAGTGACCGCGCTGCGGCAGAACGCCGACAAGAGCTGGAACGTGACGGTGAAGGACCTCAAGGCCGGCACCGAGTCCACCACCCACGCCCGCTTCGTGTTCATCGGTGCCGGCGGCGCCGCGCTGAAGCTGCTGCAGATGTCCGGCATTCCGGAGTCGAAGGACTACGCCGGCTTCCCGGTCGGTGGCCAGTTCCTCGCCTTCCAGGGCCAGGACGTGACCTCGCGCCATGGCGTGAAGGCCTACGGCATGGCCGAGACCGGTTCACCGCCGATGTCGGTGCCGCACCTGGATGCACGCAAGCTGGACGGCAAGCCGGTGGTCCTGTTCGGGCCCTTCGCGCTGTACAGCACCAAGTTCCTCAAGCATGGCTCGTGGTGGGACCTGTACTCGTCGGTGAACCACAACAACGTCGGCCCGATGCTGGGAGTGGGCAAGGACAACCTGGACCTGGTGCAGTACCTGATGGGCCAGGCGCGGTTGAACGATGCCGACCGCCAGGCCGAGCTGGTCAAGTACTTCCCCAATGCCAAGCCGGGCGACTGGAAGCTGGTCACCGCCGGCCAGCGCGTGCAGATCATCAAGCGTGATCCGCTGAAGGGCCCGGTGCTGCAGTTCGGTACCGAGATCGTGACCGACAAGGACCACACCCTTGCGGCCCTGCTCGGTGCCTCGCCGGGTGCGTCGACCTCGCCGCCGATCATGCTGGACCTGATGGCCAAGGCCTTCCCGGAGCAGATGAAGGCCGGCTGGGAAACCCGCCTGCGCGAGATCGTGCCGTCGTACGGGCGCAAGCTCAACGACAGCGCCGCGCTGGTGAACGAGATCCGTACCCTGACCAGCCAGACCCTGCACCTGCCGTACCTGGAGGTGCCGGTGGATGCGAACGCCGCATCGCCCAGCCCGGCCGCCGCGGCACCGCCAGCGGCCCCGGCGCCGGCCAAGGAAAAGCGCAACGCCAACGAGGAACTGCAGGCGCTGTAAGCCGGCACGTTCCCCGTGAAGCAGGCAGGCGGCCACCTTCGGGTGGCCGTTTGCGTTTGTGCGGCAACGGAGTCCGACCCTGCCAGCGGCGCTGAGCGTGGCAGCGCCCCGGAATGAAGCGAATTGTAATGTTGTTGGGAATTATTTACATTTGCATCCTGCGCGGTAACCGCGCGTCTCCCGGATGAACCTGACCGTGCCCGAAGCCGCCGCCCCGGGTGCTGGACGACTGTTGCCGCCCTTCCCCGCCTCAATGCTTCGAGCCCATCATGTCCCTGACCTTCCGTAACCGCCTGCCCCGCCGTGCGCTGCTGCCGGCCGCTTTGCTTGCGTCGATGGCCCTGCTGGCCACGCCCAGCGCGTTCGCCGCCGCCGACGGCACGGCCGACGCCAAGACCCTGGACCGGGTCAGCGTGCGTGCCGAGCAGTCCGCTCCGCCGGCCAGCACCACGCGCCTGCCGATCACCCTGCAGGAAACCCCGCAGTCGGCCACCGCGATCAGCCTGCAGCGCCTGCAGGACGAATCGCTGTTCAGCATCAACGACGTGATGCGCAACGTGACCGGCGTCAGCGTGTCCTTCTATGACACCCAGCGCCCGCTGTACTACGCACGCGGCTTTGCCATCACCGACTTCCAGGTCGATGGCATTCCCACCTACAGCGGCTCGACCAACCAGGAATACGACACCGCCTTCTACGACCGCATCGAAGTGATCCGCGGTGCCAACGGCCTGCTCAGCGGCGCCGGCGTGCCGTCGGCCACGGTCAACCTGCTGCGCAAGCGCCCCGGCAAGGAATTCGACGCATCGTTCTCGGTCAGTGCCGGCAGTTGGGACTACCGCCGCATGGAAGCCGACGTGACCGCACCACTGACCGATGACGGCCGCTTCCGCAGCCGCGTGGTCGCCGCCTATACCGATCGCGGGCTGTACTACGACCGCTACGACGAGAACAAGATGGCCGGCATGGCGGTGCTGGAAGGCGATGTCACCGACAGCACCACGGTCACCCTTGGCTACCAGACCCAGGACAACAACCCGACCGGCTCGACCTGGGGCACGGTGCCGTTCTTCGACAACCAGGGCAACTTCGCGCACCTGCCGCGCTCGACCAACCTGTCGCCGAAGTGGAGCTACTGGAAGCGCGAGAGCAACACCGCCTTCGCCAACCTGGAACAGCGCTTCGGCGACAACTGGCTGTTGAAGGTCAACACCGCCTACACCCGCGGCAACGTGCAGAACGTGCGCCTGTACGGCACCGGCAACCCGGACCCGGTGACCGGCGCGGGCATCTACCTGCGCGCGGCCGCCGGTGATTCCAAGGACACCCGCCGCAATGTCGATGCCTACCTGACCGGCAGCTTCCCGCTGTTCGGCCGCGACCACGACCTCACGGTCGGCGCGCAATGGTCGGACCTGGAAGGCACCACGAGCACCGTGGCGCTGAACTTCCCGACCGACTGGGCCCGCTGCGGCAGCGAACGCTGCTACTACATTCCCAACGTGCACAGCTGGAACGGCGACATCTCCGAGGTGACCTACAACCGTACCGGCGCACGCCGCGTGGCCAAGACCACGCAGAGCGGCGTCTATCTGGCCACCCGCCTGCACCTGGCCGATCCGCTGTCGCTGATTGCCGGTGCGCGCCTGAGCCGATGGGAAACCCTCAGCCGGTCCTACAACGCGGCGGGCGCCTACACCGGCACCAGTGGTGCCTACAAGGTGAGCGATGAGGTCACCCCGTATGTGGGCCTGGTCTATGAGATCACCCCGAACGTGTCGGCCTATGCCAGCTACACCGAGATCTTCAATCCGCAGAACTACAAGGACCGCAACGAGAACCTGCTGGCGCCGGTGCAGGGTTCGAACCTGGAAGCGGGCATCAAGACGCAGTGGTTCGAGGGCCGCCTGACCGCCAATGCGGCGGTGTTCGAAGCCAAGCAGGACAACTACGCGGTGCGTGACATGGGGGTGCCGGAAGGCACGCTGAGCGACGGCAGCTCGGCCTACATCGGCGTCAACGGCACCAAGGCGCGCGGCTGGGAGATGGACGTCAACGGCGAGATCCTGCCGGGCTGGACGGTCAATGCCGGCTACACCCACGTCAAGGTGACCCGCGCGGCCACCGACCTGCTGTACGCCAATCCGCCCAAGGACCTGCTGCAGCTCAACACCCAGCTGCAGCTGCGCGGCGCGCTCGAGCGCCTGAGCATCGGCGGTGGCCTGCAGTGGCAGAGCAAAGTGCAGGGCTACAACATCGCCTACCCGCTCGGCGGCACGGTGACGGTGAACCAGCCGGCGTACACCCTGGTGCAGTTCAACGCCAACTACCGCATCAGCGACAACTGGACCGCGACGCTGAGCGTGCGCAACGCGCTGGACAAGACCTACTGGGCCAACCTGGACTACAACAACTACGGCGAGCCGCGCTTCGTGTCGGCCAGCCTGCGCTGGAAGTTCTGAGCGACTGGAAAGGGCCGTGCCGGCCGCTGGCCGGCTCCCCGTCCTCCCGCATCGCGTGGAGCCGGCCAGCGGCCGGCACTACCCGGATCTCTGAATGGGCCCGCCTCGCGCGGGCCCTTCCTTTTGCTGCAATGCAGGTTGCGCCCGCTCTCATAATTATGGCGTAATTATTTCACCACCCATCGGAAGCCGGTCGATGAACCCGAGCTGGGATACGTTGGAACGCAGTCGCCAGACGCGCCTGGAACGGGCCGCGCCATGGGCCCGGGGACGCAGCGTTGCCGCCGGTGACATCGGCGACCTGCTGCATGCGCTGCTGGAGCCCGGCGACAAGGTCTGCCTGGAAGGCAACAACCAGAAGCAGGCCGATTTCCTCGCCCAGGCGCTGGCCGACCTCGACCCGGCGCGGGTCCATGACCTGCACATGGTGCAGTCGGTGCTGTCCCTGCCCTCGCACCTGGATGTATTCGAGCGTGGCATCGCCTCGAAACTGGACTTCTCGTTCTCCGGCCCGCAGTCCGTGCGGCTGGCCAACCTGGTGGCTGAGGGGCGCATCCAGATCGGCGCCATCCACACCTACCTGGAGCTGTTCGGCCGCTACTTCATCGACCTGACCCCGCGCGTAGCGCTGGTCGCAGCACAGGCCGCAGATCGCCACGGCAACCTGTACACCGGGCCGAATACCGAAGACACCCCGGTGATCGTCGAGGCCACGGCGTTTGGTGGCGGCATCGTCATTGCCCAGGTCAACGAGATCGTCGACACCCTCCCCCGCGTCGATATCCCCGCCGACTGGGTCAACTTCGTGGTGCAGGCGCCGCGTCCCAACCACATCGAACCGCTGTTCACCCGCGACCCGGCGCAGATCTCCGAGATCCAGGTGTTGATGGCAATGATGGCGATCAAAGGCATCTACGCCGAGTACGGCGTCAACCGCCTCAACCATGGCATCGGCTTCGACACGGCCGCCATCGAACTGCTGCTGCCCACCTACGCCGAATCACTCGGGCTGAAGGGAAAGATCTGCCAGCACTGGGCGCTCAATCCACATCCGGCGCTGATTCCGGCGATCGAATCGGGCTTCGTGAAGTCGGTGCATTCCTTTGGTTCCGAACTGGGCATGGAGAAGTACATCGCCGCACGCAGCGATGTGTTCTTCACCGGTGCC
Source organism: Stenotrophomonas sp. YJH_SMC_29 (assembly GCF_059371235.1). Classification (NCBI taxonomy): domain Bacteria; kingdom Pseudomonadati; phylum Pseudomonadota; class Gammaproteobacteria; order Lysobacterales; family Lysobacteraceae; genus Stenotrophomonas; species Stenotrophomonas sp. YJH_SMC_29. The sequence goes on from NZ_JCAFUK010000005.1 coordinate 18,757, forward strand.
GATGGCTCGATGCGCTCCAACCGCGCGTTCTCGCAGACCGCCGGCCTGTATGCCTGTGACATGTTCATCGGCTCGACGTTGCAGGTCGACCTGCAGGGCAACAGCTCCACCGCCACCCGCGACCGCATCGCCGGGTTTGGCGGCGCGCCGAACATGGGCTCGGATGCACGTGGTCGCCGCCATGCCAGCGACGCCTGGATCAAGGCCGGCCAGCAGGCCGCGCGCCCGGGCGAGATGCCGCGCGGGCGCAAGCTGGTGGTGCAGATGGTGGAGACCTTCCGCGAGCACATGGCACCGGCCTTCGTCGAACGGCTCGATGCCTGGGAACTGGCCGAGCGCGCGCAGATGCCGCTGCCGCCCGTGATGATCTATGGCGACGACGTCAGCCATGTGCTGACCGAGGAAGGCATCGCCAACCTGCTGCTGTGCCGCACCCCGGAAGAACGCGAACAGGCGATCCGGGGCGTGGCCGGCTACACCGCAGTGGGCATGGGCCGCGACCGCGCGATGGTGGAGAACCTGCGCGACCGCGGCGTGATCCGTCGTCCCGACGACCTCGGTATCTCGGTGCGCGATGCCAGCCGTGACCTGCTGGCGGCGCGGTCGGTGAAGGACCTGGTGCGCTGGTCCGGCGGCCTGTACGACCCGCCCAAGCGCTTCCGCAACTGGTAAGGGGCTGAGCATGGAAACCCTCGACTATCGATTCGACGGCCGCACCCGCGTGCAGTTCCCGCACGATGCGGTGCTGGTGGGCGTGCTGGCTTCGGGCAACCTGGAGATCCTGCTGGAGCCTGTGGCACAGGAGGGTGCGATGACCGTGCGCATCATCACCGCTGCGCAGGGCTTCGGCAGCATCTGGCAGGCGGTGATCGCCGACTTTGCGCAACGCCATCCGCTGCGCGACGTGCGCGTGTCGATCAATGACGCCGGTGCCACCCCGGCGGTGGTCAGCCTGCGCCTGGACCAGGCCGTGGAAACCCTGCTGGCCGGAGGCAAGCCATGAGCCACGTACAACGCCACAGCTATTACGAAGCCGATGCACGCGAACGCATTGCCGGGCTGGTCGACGCGGGTTCGTTCCGCGAGTTCCTCGGCCCGGCGCGGCGGATGACGAGCCCGCACCTGGCCCAGCTCGACCAGCCCGCGGCGTTCGACGACGGCATCGTGGTCGGCGAAGCCACGCTGCGGGGCAAGCGCGTGCTGCTGGCCGCACAGCAGGGTGCATTCATGGGCGGCGGCGTGGGCGAGGTGCACGGCGCCAAGCTGACCGGGCTGCTGCGCCGCGCCGCCGACACCCGGCCTGACGGCGTGCTGCTGCTGCTGGATACCGGCGGCGTGCGCCTGCACGAAGCCAATGCCGGGCTGATCGCCATTTCCGAAATCATGCGCGCCACCCTGGGTGCACGCGCTGCCGGCGTGCCGGTGATCGCGCTGATCGGCAGCGGCAACGGCGCCTTCGGCGGCATGGGCATTGTCGCCCGCTGCTGCACCACGGTCATCATGTCCGAAGAGGGGCGCCTATCGCTGTCCGGCCCGGAAGTGATCGAGACCGTACGCGGCGTGGAAGAGTTCGACTCACGCGATCGCGCGCTGGTCTGGCGCGTGACCGGTGGCAAGCACCGGTACCTGATCGACCAGGCGCAGGTGCTGGTGCCCGACACCATCGCAGCGTTCGCGCAGGCCGCAGCCAATGCGCTGCAGCCCGACACCAGCAGCAGCGATACCGACACGGCGCTGAGCGCCCTGCAGGCCCGCCACGCCGCATTGAAGGCTCGCGTGCAGGCCTGGGGCGATTGCCGCGACGGTCTGGAGATCTGGGCCCGCCAGGGCATCGCCGAACCCGAGCGGCTGCCAGTGTTGGACACCGATGCCTTCCTCGCCGCCACCGCTGGCCGGAGCCTGCCATGAGTGCACCGCTGCAGACCCTGTTCGATGCGCTGTTCCCTCGTGGGCACGCCATTGCGGTGGACGATTCGGTACTGACCGGCAGCGCAGCCACCGACGATGGCGAGGTGACCGTGATCGGCACCACCGACCGCATCGAGGTCGGCGTCGACCATGCGCTCTTCCTGGCCGAAGCCGTGCTGGCCAGCACCGCCGCGCACCCGCAGCGGCCGATCGTGATGCTGGCCGATACCGCCGGCCAGCGCCTGGCGCGGCGCGATGAGCTGCTGGGCATCAATGGCTACTTTGCACATCTGGCGCAGACGCTCGACCTGGCGCGCCGGCGTGGCGCGCGCCTGGTCACGCTGGTCTACGGCGAATCGGTCAGCGGTGGCTTCCTGTCCTTCGGCCTGATGGCCGACCACATCCACGCCCTGCCCGATGCGCAGGTGCGGGTGATGGACCTGCGCGCGATGGCACGGGTGACCAAGCAACCGCTGGAGAAGCTGCAGGCGCTCAGCCAGAGCTCGCCGGTGTTCGCACCGGGCGTGGCCAACTACGTGGCGATGGGCGCGGTGGAATCGGTGTGGGAAGGCGACCTTGCCCAGCACCTGCTGCGGGCCCTGCGCGCGCCGGTCGAAGGCGACCTGCGTGCCGCACGCGGCGCTCAGCGCGGCGGTCGCATGCTGGCCGCACGCGTGGCCGCAGCCGTGAGCCAGGGCGATGCCTGAGCGGCTGCCCCGCCATACGCTGGTCTGGCTGTCAGCGTACGCCGGCTGGCAGGCAGACATCGCCGCGCATGAACCGCGCTTGGCCGCCTGGTTTGCGCAGGGCCTGCCAGCCATCGTCGCCCGGCGTGCCGCCGACGATGCCGATCCCCGCCTGCGCCTGGGCGTACCGCTGCCGCCCGCCGAGGGCAAACTGCGCCTGGCCCTGCGCGTGCCGGCACACGATGTGCTGCGCACTGCGCCACCACCGGCGCTTCAGGCGGTGCTGGAAGGCGACCTGGTGCAGGACTGGCAGCGGCCCCTGCAGGCACTGCAGGACATCGCCGCAGCGCGCGTATTCGGAGCGTTCGCCTGGCAGCACCTCACTGGACTGCACTATGTGCACGCGCGCTCGGACATCGATCTGCTGTGGCGGATCGACACCACCGCGCAGGCCGATGCCATGGCTGCAAGGCTGCAGGCATGGGAAACGCGATACGGCCGACGGGTCGATGGCGAACTGTGCCTGGCCGACGGCGCCGCCGTGAACTGGCGGGAATACGCGGGACGCAGTCGCGAGGTACTGGTCAAGCGCCCGGCCGGCGCCGCGCTGGAACTGCGAGAGTCCGTATTCGCCCCCGCCGGGGTGAGCGCATGAACGCCGTTGCGCAGCCGACTGCCAGGCCGGCCGCCGCCGTGGACTGCGCGCGCCTGGGGCGCCTCGCCGTTGCCAGCCTGCATGCAGAACTGGCCCTGGCACCGAAACCGGGACTGGTCACGCCGTTCGACCGCGGCAGCCATCACGACATGGATGCGCGCACCTTCCTGCGCAGCCTGTTCGCACTGCGCCACTATTTCACCGCCGTGGCCCGCCTCGGTGCAGCCGGGGCGGACTTCGAGGCGATGCGCCGGTGTGGCATTGCCGCCGAAGCCGCGATGCTGCGCGCGACCGGCGGCATCAACACCCATCGTGGCGCGGTCTTCAGTCTCGGCCTGTTGGTGGCGGCCGCCGCGGCCTGCCGCTCCCGCCCGGGCCATGCGGCCACCGGTGAGCAAGTCTGCCTGGAGGTCCGTCGCTGGGCTGTGGACTTCGCACGGGCACCGCTGGATGCAGGCAGCCCGGGCCAACGTGCGCGCGCCCTGCACAAGGTGCCAGGCGTGCGCGAACAGGCCGCCGCCGGCTACCCGCTGTTGCGCGAGGTGGCGCTGCCGGTCCTGCGCGATGCACTGGCCAATGGGCTGGCGCGCGAAGCCGCAATGTGCCACACGCTGATGCAGCTGGTCGCACACACCGACGACCTCAACCTGCTGCATCGCGGTGGTGCTGAAGGCCTGCGCTGGGCGCAGCAGCAGGCCCGTCGTTTCCTGGCCGAAGGTGGTGCCTTCGCACACGATTGGCGGCCGCGCCTGCACGTCATCGCCGACGCCTTCGTTGCACGCCACCTCAGCCCCGGTGGCAGCGCCGACCTGCTTGCCTGCAGCCTCTTCCTGCTGCAGCAGGAGGGCACATGAGCCTTGCCCTGCTCTGCCCTGGACAGGGCGCGCAACATGCGGCGATGTTCGATCGCGTGCGCGACGTTGCTGCCGCGCAGCCGGTGCTCGATGCCACGGACGAACTGCTGGGCCGCGATGCATTCGCCGCCGCGGCGGCCGACGACCGCTTTGACAATGCGAAGGCGCAGCCGCTGCTGTGCGCGGCCAGCCTGGCGCACTGGCAGGGCCTGCGCGAGGCGTTGCCAACGCCGACAGTGATCGCGGGCTACAGCATCGGGGAGTTGGCCGCGCATGCCATCGCCGGCAGCTTCGACACCCCGACCTGCCTTGCCCTGGCCGCGCAGCGCGCGCGGCTCATGGACGCCGCCAGTCCGGATGGTGCCGGGCTCCAGGCAGTCCTGGGGCTGGACCGCATTGCCGCACAGCGCCTGTGCGATGCGCACGGCGCGTTCATCGCGATTGCCAATGGTGATGACCACTTCATCCTGGGGGGTGCACGGCCGTCGCTACTCGCGTTGGCGGCAGACGCACAGGCCTTCGGCGCAGAAATCCGTCCGTTGCCGGTCCATGTGCCCGCGCACACGCCACTGCTGGCCGGCGCAGTGACGTCGTTTGCCGCAGTGCTCGAAGCAGCGCAGATGCAGGCACCACGCCTGCCCCTGCTGGCCGGCATCGACGCGCGACCGGTGCGGGATCGCACAACGGCGGTCCACACGCTGTCGGCGCAGCTGGCACAGACCATCGAATGGGCGCAGGTGATGCGCCAGGCCTTCGAGCGTGGCGCGCGGGTGTTCCTGCAGCTGGGCCCGGGCAACGCATTGGCGCGCATGGTCGCGCCGGCCTATCCGTGCTGCGAGGTACGCGCGGTGGAAGAGTTCCAGAGCCTTGAAGGCGCCGCGGCCTGGGTCCGCAGTGCGCTGGAACGGCGGCAGTAACGGGTTCGAGCAGTACGTATCACGCAACACGCTGTACGTCGCCTTACCCCGGGGATGGCGGGTCTCCATCCGCGCTGTACGTGAGTCACGTGTCTGGGAGGGCGCATGAGTCCACAAATCGCAACGATCATCGGTCTGGTGATCATGTTCATCGTCGCCACGGCGATGCCGATCAACATGGGGGCCGTCGCCTTCGCGCTGGCCTTCATCATCGGCGGGCTGTGGGTCGACATGGGCGGCAAGGAGGTCCTGGCCGGCTTTCCCGGCGATCTGTTCCTGACCCTGGTCGGCATCACCTACCTGTTCGCCATCGCGCAGAAGAACGGCACCATCGACCTGCTGGTGCACTGGGCAGTGAAAGCGGTGCGCGGCCATATCGTGGCCATTCCGTGGGTGATGTTCGTGATCACCGCGGTCCTCACCGCGTTCGGCGCGCTGGGCCCGGCGGCGGTCGCGATCATCGGCCCGGTCGCCCTGCGCTTTGCCAAGCAGTACAACATCAATCCACTGATGATGGGCCTGCTGGTCATCCATGGTGCGCAGGCCGGCGGCTTCTCGCCCATCAGCGTGTACGGCAGCATCACCAATGGCGTGGTGCAGAAAGCCGGGCTGGAAGTGACCGAGATGGCGGTGTTCCTGACCAGCCTGGGCTTCAACTTCATGATGGCGACGATCTGCTTCTTCGCTTTCGGTGGCATCGCCCTGCTGCGTCGTGGCTCGATCACCGCAGCAGGAACGATCGGCAGTGCGGAACTGGCGATGGCCGGTGGCCCGCAGGCGTCATCGCGCCAGTTCGCGATCGAAGGCCATGGCGCGCTGGTCGCGGCGGGCGGCGGCACCCTGTCCAACGATCCGGCGGCACTGGATGCGGTCAGCCTGACCCGCGAGCGGTTGTTCACCCTGATCGGCCTGCTCGGCCTGGGCGTGGCCGCGCTGATCTACAACCTCAACGTCGGCCTGGTCTCGATCACCGTGGCGGTGGCGCTGGCGCTGCTGTCGCCGCAGAGCCAGAAGGGCGCGGTCGACGGCATCAGCTGGTCCACCGTGCTGCTGATCTGCGGCGTGGTGACCTACATCGGCGTGCTGGAACATGCCGGCGCGGTGGACTTCATCGGCAACGGCGTCTCCGACATCGGCATCCCGCTGCTCGGTGCACTTCTGGTCTGCTACGTCGGCGGCATCGTCTCCGCATTCGCCTCGTCGGCCGCGGTGCTCGGCGCAACGATTCCATTGGCCGTGCCGTTCCTGATGCAGGGTCACCTCAGCGCCGCTGGGGTGATCTGCGCGCTGGCGGTGTCGTCCACCATCGTCGATGTCAGCCCGTTCTCCACCAATGGCGCACTGGTGGTGGCTTCGGCAGCCAAGGAAGAGCGCGAGAGCCTGTTCCGTCGCTTCCTGGTGTACAGCGGCCTGGTGGTGGCGCTGGGGCCGTTGCTGGCCTGGCTGGTGTTCGTGGTGCCGGGCTGGATGTAACTGCCATCGGGTCGTGCCGGCCGCTGGCCGGCGCGACCTGGCGTTACACTCTGCGCATGGCCATTGCCCCTGCCCCGCGGTCACCGAAGAAGCGCGCGCCTCTGTACGAAGAGGTGGCCGAACACGTGCGCGAGCGCATCTATGACTACCGGTTGCCGCCGGGCGAGTGGATCGACGAGCCCGCGCTGTGCGAAGAACTGGGTATCAGCCGTACGCCCCTGCGCGAGGCGTTGAAGCTGCTGGCAGCCGAAGGCCTGGTACAGATCGATGCCGGTCGTGGCAGCCGGGTCACCCGGCTGACGCTGGAAGACCTCAACCAGCTGTTCCCGGTGATGGCCATGCTGGAAGGCCGTTGCGCCCACGAGGCGGTCAGGCACATCGACGATGCCGGCGTGCAACAGCTGGAGGCCCTGCATGCGGCGATGGAAGCAGCGGCGGCCGAGGGCAACATCGCCGAGTACTACCGCAACAACTACCTGATCCACGAAACCGTGCAGCATTACGCCGGCAATCCGTGGCTGATCCGCATCACCCACGACCTGCACCGCATCCTGAAGATGCATCGCGGCCGCCAGCTGCTGACCCCGGGGCGCACCGCGCAATCGCTGGCCGAGCACCGCGAGCTGATGGAGTGCTTCCGTCGCCGCGACGCGCAGGCCGCCGAACGCACCATGGAACGCCACCTGCTCAGCCAGGGCCAGGCCCTGGCCGCCTATGTGGCGGCAGGCGGGCTGTTGAACGTACCAGCGCCCTTGCCCACCGAAGGCGGCGGCTGAGCGGATGTGGTTGCCGGCCAGCGGCCGGCACTACCGGGACGGGGCCTTGGTTGGGCTGTCTAACGTGCCGTGGGCGCTTGCCCGCCGGAGGTGGCGGCTGAGGGGATGTGGTTGCCGGCCAGCGGCCGGCACTACCGGACGGGACCTTGGTTGGGCTATTGAACGTGCCGGGGGCGCTTGCCCGCCGGAGGTGGCGGCTGAGGGGATGTGGTTGCCGGCCAGCGGCCGGCACTACCGGACGTGAGCTTGGTTGGGCTATTGAACGTGTCGGGGGCGCTTGCCCGCCGAAGGCGGCGGCTGAGGGGAATTGGTTGCCGGCCAGCGGCCGGCACTACCGGACGGGACCTTGGTTGGGCTGTTGAACGTGCCGGGGGCGCTTGCCCGCCGAAGGTGGCGGCTGAGCGGAAGAGGTTGCCGGCCAGCGGCCGGCACTACCGGGACGGGGCCTTGGCTGGGCTGTTGAACGTGCCGGGGGCGCTTGCCCGCCGGAGGTGGCGGCTGAGGGGAAGTGGTTGCCGGCCAGCGGCCGGCACTCCCGGACGTGACCTTGGTTGGGCTGTTGAACGTGCCGGGGCGCTTGCCCGCCGAAGGTGGCGGCTGAGGGGATGTGGTTGCCGGCCAGCGGCCGGCACTACCGGACGTGAGCTTGGTTGGGCTGTCGAACGTGCCGGGGGCGCTTGCCCGCCGAAGGCGGCGGCTGAGCGGATGTGGTTGCCGGCCAGCGGCCGGCACTACCGGACGGGACCTTGGTTGGGCTATTGAACGTGCCGGGGGCGCTTGCCCGCCGAAGGTGGCGGCTGAGCGGAAGAGGTTGCCGGCCAGCGGCCGGCACTACCGGACGTGGGCTTGGTTGGGCTGTCGAACGTGCCGGGGGCGCTTGCCGGCCGAAGGTGGCGGCTGAGCGGATGTGGTTGCCGGCCAGCGGCCGGCACTACCGGACGTGGCCGTGGTTGGGTAGTGCCGGCCGCTGGCCGGCATCCCGTAACGTCTCGTCAATCGCCACCACCGCAGCTGCCGCCGTCGCCGCTGCCACCGTCGCTGCCGCAGTCCGGGCTGCCGTGGCTGTGCTGGCTGGCGCCGTCGCCGGAGTAGCCGCCCGCGTGATCGTAGCCACCGCCGAGACTGTTGTCGCCCCGGATCCCGGAGCCGTCGGCCGTGGCCACCGCCATGCACAGGATCGCGCCGACCGCCGGCAGCAGCCAGACCAGCAGCAACTGCACGGTCCGGCCGCCCGCCGACAGGCCATCGCGCCTGGCGATCACCACGGTGGCCACCACGTTCAGGCCCAGCACCAGCAGCACCAGCAGAAGGGCAACGATCAGCATTCGGCGACTCCGTGCCTGGACTGCGTGCATTATGGCCTGCCCCTCCGGCAATGGCCCTGCCCGTCATGAAGATGGGACAATGCAGGGCGCGCCGGCCTGCCTGCGGGCCGCCGGCGCCCCCCGCACCACACGGAAGAAGAAGAACAACAACATGCTGAAAGTCATTTTCGATACCGACCCGGGCGTCGACGACGCCCTGGCCCTGCTGTACCTGCACAAGCACGCCCAGATTGACCTGATCGGCGTCACCACCAGCTTCGGCAATGCCTCGGTGGAGTCGACCACGCACAATGCGCTGTACCTCAAGCAGGCCTGGGGCTTTGCCGCTCCGGTCGCACGCGGCGCCGAAGGCCCGCTGCAGCCGGAGGCCACCCCGGAAGCCTGGCCGGTGCACATCCATGGCCACAACGGCCTGGGCAACCATCCGGTGCCGGCCCATCTGGACGTGGCCGCCGATGCGCGCCCGGCCCATCAGCTGATCATCGATCTGGTCCGCGCCCATCCGGGCGAAGTGACCCTGGTCGCGGTCGGCCGCATGACCAACCTGGCGCTGGCGCTGCAGCAGGCCCCGGACATCGCCGGCCTGGTGCGCGGCGTGGTGATCATGGGCGGCGCCTTCCATGTCAACGGCAACATCACCCCGGCCGCCGAGGCCAACATCTGGGGTGACGCCGAAGCGGCCGACGTGGTGTTCACCGCCAGCTGGCCGGTCACCGCGATCGGCCTGGACGTGACCACCCGCGTGGAAATGGACCGTGACGGCCTGGATACGCTGGCTGCGATCGGCGGTGCCGATGCCGAACTGGTGCGCGCGCTGTCGCAGGACTACGTGGACTTCTACCTGCAGGCTGGCCACAAGGGCATGGTCGTGCACGACTGCTGCGCCTGCATCGCGCTGACCCGACCGGAGCTGTTCCAGTTCGAACGCGCCAGCGTGCGCGTGGCCACCGACGGCGTTGCCCGCGGCATGACCATTCCCAAGCCGGAAGGCCTGGCATTCGGTCCCAGCGTGTGGGACGGCCACGTGGTGCAGTCGATCGCCATCGGCGTGGATGCGGCCGCGGTACTGGCCGACATCGAGCAGACCCTCAAGGTCTGACCCGCTAGCGCTTGGCCCTGCCCGGGACCGTCTCGGGCAGGGTCCACAGCACCGGCAGCACCAGCACCGCCACCAGCGCGATCATCGCGCCTGGCGCTGCTACCCAGCCGCTGCGTTCCACCCACCATTGCGCCAGCCACGGCGTCGCACCGCCGAACACCGCCGTGGCCATGGTTACGCCCAGCGCCAGACCGCTGACCCGGCCTTCCCCGGGAAACTGCTCGGCCGTGGCCGGTGCCGCCACCGCGCTTACGCCGCCGGCCACGCAGGCCAGCAGCACCGCAGCCAACGCGATGCCCAGCGGCGGCGCCTGTGCCATCCACGCGAACAGGGACAGCGGCAGCAGCGCCGCCAGCGCGGTCAGGCCCAACAACATCGGCCGTCGTCCGACCCGGTCGGACAACGCGCCACACAACGGTGTGATGGCGATGACCGCGACCGCCGCGATCGTCGACAGCCACAGGGCATCGCCCTCATCGTGGCCGCGCGCATGCAGGAAGGCCGGTACGTAGGTGATGCCCACGTAGTAGGTGATCGATCCCAAGGCGGAGATCGCAAAGGTGCGCGCCACCGCCAGCGGATGGTTGCGCAGCACGTGCCGAAGCGGCGTGGCCGGGATGCTGCCCTCGCGCCGCTGGCGTTCGAACTCGGGCGATTCGTGCATGCCCGAGCGCGCAACCAGGATCACCAGGGCCAGCGCCGCGCCGACGAAGAACGGAATGCGCCAGCCCCAGCTGTCCAGCTGCGCGGTGGGCAGCAGCGCCACGGTCAACGCGGAGATCGCTACCGCCAGCAGCGCGCCCACCTCACTGGCCGCCGAGGCCAGCGAGGTCACCAGGCCCCGCCGTCGCGCCGGTGCGCTTTCCAGCAGGTACGCCACGACACCGGTGTATTCGCCGCCCACCGAGAACGCCATCACGCAGCGCAGTACCAGCAGCAGCACGCCCGCCAGGGTGCCTGCGGTGGCCGCGGTCGGCAGCAGCGCGGTGACCAGCATCGCCGCAGCCATCAACGCCATCGAGGCCAGCAGCATCCAGCGCCGGCCAAGCCGGTCACCCAGGTGGCCAAAACACAGCGCGCCCAAGGGGCGCATCAGGTAGGACACGGCGAAGCCAGCCAGGGTGACCAGCAGGGCCTGTTCGCCGCCACCGAAGAACACCCGCGACAACACCGTGGCGAAATACAGGTACAGGGTGAAGTCGTACCACTCCACCACCGTGGACAGGCCCGCCACCCACATCGAGCGCTGCCGCGCCGCGGTCATTGCCTCTTCGCCTTCAACAGCTTCGATCCCGGTTGGGCACGTTGCATGCAGCGTGGCACGGACGGGGTGAAATACCGGTCATCGGCCATCCATTGCCGGCATGTACTGGACTTCATGGCCGGTGACGCCCTCGTCGTCGAAGCGGAAGCAGGCGTGCGCCTGCCCGCGAACCCAAGGACCGAGCAACTCAGCCCGGCAACTGCAATTCCGCCCGCAGCCCGCCGCCCTCCCGGTTGTACAGCTGCAGCGAGCCGCCCAGCGACTGCGCCAGCTGCACCGCGATGGCCAAGCCCAGGCCAGTGCCACCGGTATCGCGGTTGCGCGAGCTTTCCAGCCGATGGAACGGCGCCAGCACTGCCTGCAGCTGGTCCTCGGGAATGCCAGGGCCACGGTCGGAAATGCTGATCCACACTCTGCCGGCGTCATCACGGCCGGCCTCAATCTCGGCGGCACCGGCGTAACGCAACGCGTTGTCGACCAGATTGCCGACCACCCGGCGCAGCGGCTGCGGCCAGGTCTGCACGACCAGTCCAGCGAGCGCACCACCACTGACCGGCTTGCCCATGTCCTCGTAGTCGCCGACGACACTGGCCAGGAATGCGCCCAGGTCCATCGCCACTGGCGCGCCACTGGCGACGTGGCTGCTGCGCGCATAGGCCACGCCCTCACGCACCAGTTGCCCCAGGTGGTCCAGGTCGACCAGCAGGCGCTGCTGGGTGCTGTCTTCAGGCAGGGCCTCCACCCGCAGCTTCATGCGCGTGATGGGGGTCTGCAGGTCATGCGAGATCGCGGCCAGGATCTGCAGGCGCTCACTGACATGGCCACGAATGCGTGCCTGCAGTGCGTTGAGCGCGGCCGCCGCGCCGCCCACTTCCGCAGGGCCATCTTCAGGCAGTGCCGGCCCGTCCTTGCCCGGCTGCAGATGCTCCACCGCATGCGACAGCTGCTGCAGCGGCCGCATGGCCAGGCGCACTGCCAGCCACGCGCACACCAGCAGCAGCGCCAGCTGCACCAGCAGCACGGCGGGCAACCAACGCGCCAGCGGCAGCCCCGACGGCGTGACTTCAATGGTCACGGGGGTGCCGTCGTGCAGGCGCAGTTCCACCTCGAACCGCTCCGGCAGGCGAGCCACCTGGCGCGCCTGCAACGGATAGCGGTGCTGCAGGCTGTCATCGATGACCGTGGTGACCTGGTGCGCGCGATCGGTCTGCAGCCCGGGTCCGGCCGCAGCCGGGCGCAGCAGGTAACGGTAGGTGCGCCGCTCCAGCCGGGGCACCCAGGCCGCGCGCTGGTCTGCGGGCAGGTGTTCCAGCAACGCGACGCTCACGGCCACATCCTCGTCGAGGTTGCGCAGCATCATGCTGCGGGTGGACTGGTCGCGTTCGAAGAACAGCAGGCCGAACGACAGTGCGTGGGCCAGCGCCAGTCCGCCCAGCAGCACCAGCAGCAGCCGCGCCGACAGCGTGCGCGGCCAGCGTGGGCGGCGTGCGGCGGTGTTCATTCGTCCGGCCCCAGCAACTGCACCGGCACGCTGAACACATAGCCTTCGCTGCGCACGGTCTTGATGTAGGTCGGCTCGCGCGCGTCATCCCCCAGGCGCTGGCGCACGCGGCTGACCAGCAGGTCGATCGAGCGATCGAACAGTTCGGCATCGCGACCCTGGGTGAGGCTGAGCAGCTGGTCGCGGCTGAGCACCCGATTGGCGTGGTCGAGGAACACGCGCAACAGGCGGAACTCGGCGCCACTGAGTGGATATGCGGTGTCCTGCGCATCCAGCAGATGGCGTGCGGTGGTATCCAGGCGCCACTCGCCGAAGGCCAGCTGGCGACCGGCTTCGCTCACCTGCAGATTCGGCGGCAACATCCGGGTACGGCGGATCACCGCAGTGATGCGTGCCAGCAGTTCGCGCGAAGAGAACGGTTTGGTCACGTAGTCGTCAGCGCCCATTTCCAGCCCGATGATGCGGTCGGTTTCGTCGTCGCGGGCGGTCAGCAGCACCACCGGCACGGCGCGATGCTTGCCGGCGCGCAGGTTGCGGCACAGGCTCAGGCCGTCCTCGCCCGGCATCATCACGTCCAGCACCACCAGATCCACGGCATGGGTATCCATCAGCGCGCGCATGGCCCGGCCACCGTCGGCCTGGCTCACGCGCAGGCCGTTGCGTTGCAGGTAATCGGCCAGCATCTGGCGGATCTCGCTGTCATCGTCGACGACCAGGATATGCGGTACGTGGTTCATTGCGTTCTCGATGAAGACGGAGGTCAGGGCCGCGCTGCGCGGCCATGGTAGCGCGGCTCAGGGGCTGGCCAGCAGGCGCTGGATCTCGGTTTCAGTGCGTGCGTAGTCGCCCTCGCCGTAATGGCGGTAGACCACCCGCCCCTGCCGGTCGAGCAGGTACAGCGCGGGCCAGAAGCGGTTGCCCCAGGTGTTCCAGATCCGGTACTGGTTGTCCTGCACCACCGGCCAGGTGATATCCAGCCGCGTGATGGCCCTGCGCACGTTGCCAGGCAGCCCTTCATAGGCGAACTCCGGGGTATGCACGCCGATCACCCGCAGCCCCTGCGGCGCGTAGCGTGCATGCCACTGGTGTACGTACGGCGCCACGTTGAGGCAGTTGCTGCAGGTGTAGGTCCAGAACTCGACCAGCACCACCTGCCCCCGCAACTGCTCCAGTGTGAGCGGTGGGCTGTTGTGCCAGGGCCCGCCACCATCGAACCCGGCGGCGGGAACGGCCTGGGCCGGTTGCGCATCGGCCCCCGGGCTGGGCCAGGCCATCAACAGCGCAGCCCCACCCAGCAGTCCCATCAGCAACGGCAGCGCGTACGCACGCAGCGCGGTCATCGCTCAGCCCCCCTGCTCGGCCAGCGGCAGCTCCGCCGGCTTCACTCCCGCCGCTTCCAGGATGCTGTCAGCCACCTGCGCCGGATGCGAAAGCAGCGACACATGGCTGCTGCCGATCGATTGCAGCTGTGCACCGATGCGACGTGCGGTCGCGGCCTGCAGCTGCGGCGACAGCATGCGGTCATCGCGGCTGAGCACGTACCAGCTCGGCTTGCTGCGCCACGCCGCAACGCTCACCACGTCGCCCAGCGCGCTGGCCTTCAACGGGACCTGCGTGCTGTACAGCAGCGTGGCGGACTTCTTCATCACATCCGGCGCGAAGTCCTGGGCGATGGCATCGGCCGGCAACGTCAGGTAGCCGTCCCTTTCCTGCAGTCGGGCAAGGCCCGGACCGACCGGAAAACCTTCGCCCTGTTGCGCCGAAGATTGCCCTGCATCCGGTGCGAAGGCCGCCACGTACACCAGCGACTGCACCTTCGGGTCATTGCCCGCTTCGGTGATGACCGTGCCACCCCAGCTGTGGCCGACCAGCACCACCTTGCCGGGCGCGGCGGCAATCGCGCGGCGGGTGGCGGCGACGTCGTCGGCCAACGAGGTGAGCGGATTCTGCACGGCCACCACTGGCAGCTTCCAGTCTTGCAGCGTGCTGATGACCTTGCTCCAGCTGGAGCCATCGGCGAACGCGCCGTGCACCAGGATGACGGTGGGCGATGCAGCGGTATCGGCCTGGCCAGCGATGGCGGGGGCGGCGGTGCCAGCAAGGGCGAGAGCGGCGGCGAGCAACGAGGTACGGATCATGGGGAAGCACTCCGGTGTTGGGAGTGGCCATTTCCGCCTGCCGGTGTATCGGCGCTGTTTCTCCGTGGCGCGGAGTTGTACCGGACTGTAGGACGCAGGCGGGTTTCTACAGTGGGATACATTCCGGCGCCGGTCCTGGCCGGGCACTGCCGGGTGGATATCGCCCCCCGCACGCGGGCGCGCAACGTCCCGATGTAGCTCAACGCATCGTCTATGTAACTGACTGTACGAAACCCGGGCGCGGCCACAGTCGCTGACAAAACCCCGGGCAACGGCACACGTTGCCGATACCTGCGCCGCCTGGAATGGCCTCCATCGACCACTGGCTCGCAGGACTCCACCATGATCAGCACCGCCTCTTCCGTATATACCCCCCGACTGGACGCCGTCGGCCGCTGGCTGTCACCGCTGGCGCTGCGCACGCTGCTGGCCTGGGAGTTCTTTGAATCCGGCCGCGAGAAGCTGGGCGGCCAGAACTGGTTCGCCGACCTGGAAGGCCGCTTCCCGTTCCCGTTCTCCACCCTGCCCGCGTCGCTGAACTGGCAGTTGGCCACGTGGCTGGAACTGGTGGGTGCAGTGATGCTGCTGCTCGGCCTGGCCACGCGCTCGGTGGCCTACGTCTTCTGGGTGCTCACCATCGTTGCCATCGCCGCCGTGCACTGGCCCGACCAATGGAACGGCCTGGGTGAACTCTGGCAGGGCTATGCGATCACCGACCAGGGCTACGGCAACTTCAAGCTGCCGCTGCTGTTCCTGGCCATGCTGCTGCCGTTGATCCTCAACGGCGGTGGCGCACTCAGCGTGGACCGGCTGCTGGCCGGCCCCGGCCGCGCCACGGCAGGCAATGACGGCCTGGGTTGGGGCGTCAGCCTGATCGCCCTGCTGCTGCCGGTTGCCGCGCTGTTGCCCGGCATCGGCTTCGGCGGTGCCCTGCTCGGCGGTGTGCTGCTGCTGGGCCATCTGCTGCGCCGTCGCCGCGCCGCCTGAGCCGACTCCCCTGTTCCCGCGCGCTTCGCTTTCCGTCGCCTCTTCGGCGGCGTCCATCCCGCACGCCCCGCGTGCTTTCCCAAGGAGTCACCACCATGTCCATCTCGACCAAGAACACTTCTTCCTCCCGCCTGCCGCGCATCGGTGCCATCGGCATCGCCCTGGCCGGTGGCCTGCTGCTGGCCGGCCAGGCCGCGGCGATCCAGCCGCTGGCGATCAGCGCGGTGGCCATGAGCGCCGCCGCCGAAGGCAAGTGCGGTGAAGGCAAGTGCGGGGCCAACAAGACCACCACCGGCAAGCCCGCCGGCAAGGCCAAGGTAGCCGAGGGCCAGTGTGGCGAAGGCAAGTGCGGCGACGCCTCGTTTGCCCGCACCGACCGCGACCACGACGGCCGGGTCTCGCGTGCCGAGTTCAACGCTGTGGCTGCCACGCGTGCCGCCGAATTCGACCGCATCGACACCGACCACGACGGTTACATCAGCGAACAGGAGGCGCACGACTACCTGCGCAGCGTCTACACCGCCAACGGCAAGCCGATGCCCAAGGGCCTGTTCGCCCGCGTTGCCGACTGATCGACGTCCAACCGGCGCCGCCATCAGGGCGGCGCCCTCTCGCTGGAGCATCCGCCATGTCCCTGCCCCTGCCCCCCACTGCTGCCGGCCTTGGCCTGCGCCGCGGACTGATCGACGAACTGCTGGCAACACCGGCCGGCAGCATCGACTTCCTCGAGGTCTCCCCCGACAACTGGATCGGCGTCGGCGGTGCCCATGGCGCCGCGCTGCGCCAGCTGAGCGAGCGGCACCCCTTGACCTGCCACGGCCTGTCACTATCGCTGGGCGGTCCTGATCCGCTGGACCGTACCCTGCTGGCGCAGACCCGTGCCTTCCTCGACCTGCACCAGGTACAGCTGTACAGCGAACACCTGAGCTACTGCGCCGCCGGTGGCCACGTCTACGATCTGCTGCCACTGCCATTCACTGCCGAGGCCGTTCACCATGTCGCCGGTCGCATCTCCCAGGTGCAGGACGTGCTGGGGCGGCGCATCGCCGTGGAGAACATCTCCTACTACGCCGTTCCCGGCGCGGACATGAGCGAGATCGACTTCATCAACGCCGTGCTCACCGAGGCCGACTGCGACCTGCTGCTGGACGTCAACAACGTCTTCGTCAACGCCTGCAACAACGGTTACGACGCCTTCGAATTCCTGGCCCGCGTGCCGGCCCAGCGTGTCGCCTCGCTGCACGTGGCGGGCCACTTCGATGAAGACGATGGCTTCAAGATCGATACCCATGGTGCGCCGGTGAAAGGCGTGGTCTGGGCGCTGTTGCGCGAGGCCTACATGCGGGTGGGCGTGCGTCCCACGCTGCTCGAACGCGACTTCAACTTCCCGCCACTGGCCGAGCTGCTGGCCGAGGTTGCGCAGATCCGCCAGGTGCAGGTTGAGGCACGTTGGCCGGAGGTGGTCCATGGCTGAGTCGTTGGCCACCCTGCAACGGCGTTGGGCCGACCATGTGCGCGACCCATCAGCGGCCGCACCCGATGGCATCGAGGCACGCAGGCTGGCGGTATACCGCCGCCTGTGCATCGACAGCCTGGACACTCTGCTGGCCGGCAGCCTGCCGCGCCTGCGACAGCAGTTGGGCACACCGCGCTGGCGCGACACGGTGGAGCACTACTACGCCCGCCACACCTGCCAGACCCCGTTGTTCCCACGGATCGCCGACGAGTTCGCGGCCTGGCTGGCGGTGCAGGACACGCTGGCACTGCCGGGCTGGGCGGCGGAACTGGCGCACTACGAGAGCACACGGCAGTCGCTGTACATCGAAGCGCGTGACGCCGGGCGTGCGCTGTGCCGCGCTGCCGTGGGCAGTGATGTGCTGGCGGTGTCGCCGTTGGCAAGAGTGCTTGGCTACCAGTGGCCGGTGCACGAGGACGAGGGGCCGGGGTCGGTGCTGAGCGCTGCGCCCACGCTGCTGCTGATCCGGCGCCTCGCCGATTTCAGCCTGCAGGTCGAGCAACTGTCGCCGCTGGCCTACGCGCTGCTATCAGTCTTTGGTGACGACGGCGCCGCTGTGGAAGCGGCACTGCGGGCGCTGTCCCAGGCACATGGCATGGCAACGGATGCATTGCGCGTGGCCTGCGCGCCCGTTCTGGACGAACTGTGCGCGGCAGGCGTGCTGGTTGCATTGCCTTCTTCCTGAGGTTGCCGGCCAGCGGCCGGCACTACCCGTTCCCTGACCGGCCAGCGGCCGGCACTACCCGTTCCTTGACCGGCCAGCGGCCGGCACTACCCGTTCCTTGACCGGCCAGCGGCCGGCACGACCCGCCCCCTACTTCGAGGTCTCACCATGGCTGCATCCAATACTCCCTTCCTGCACGGCTGGCGCCTGTTCGTGGCCATCGCCGTGGTCCTGATCGCGTTCGCGCTGGCGGCCTTCGCCCTGCATCCCGATGCAGCCGAAGGCAGCCGTGCGGCGATCCGGGTCACTGCACGCACGTCGTTCCTGCTGTTCCTGGCGGCGTTCACGGCATCGTCGTTCGCCAGCCTGCTACCGGGCCCATTCACCCGGTTCCTGCTGCGCGAACGGCGCACCGTCGGTTTGTCCTTCGCGTTCTCGCACCTGCTGCATGCAATCGCCATCACCAGTTTCGGCATCCTCAATCCGGCGTTCTGGCCTGCACGATCCGCGCTGGCCAACCTTCCGGGCACGGTGGGCTACCTCGCCATCCTGGCGCTGGCCATCACCTCGCACCGGGGGCTTGCCCGGCGCATGGGGCCCACCGCCTGGCGTCGCCTGCACGTCACCGGCATGTGGATCATCGCGGCGGTGTTCACCTACTCGTACTTCAAGCGCGTGCCGGGCAACGTCTGGTATGCGGTGCCGTCGGCACTGCTGTTCACCGCCTTCGTGGTGCGCTGGATCGCCAAGCGGGCGCAGGCGCTGCGCCGAAGCGCGCATGCGCGGCCACCGCTGCGGACGGCGTGACGACCCGGGGCCAGATCCCTTTCCCCCAAAAAAGGGATCTGACCCACTTCAGGTCACGGCGCGCGGCGCAGTGTCACCAGGGTGATCTCCGACGGCACGCCGATGCGTGCCGGGAAACCGGCCCAGAGGCCCGCACCATTGCTCACGTACAGCGTCATCCCATCCACGTCGTAGCGGCCGGACACGAATCCACCATTGGCCCGCTTCACCAGTTGGTCCATGCCGATGATCTGCCCGCCGTGGGTATGGCCGGACAGCTGCAGTTTGACGCCGCGCGCCGGTGCCGCACGTGCATTGCGCGGGCGGTGATCGAGCAGGATCACCGGCGCGGCGGGATCGGCACCGGCCAAGGCGGCGTCCAGATCCGGAAGCGGCAGGCCGTAGCGTGCGGCCACCGGATCGGTGACCCCGGCAATGGTCAGCGCCGCGTCGCCACGGCGCACCTGCAGGTGGCTGTTCTCCAGCACCTGCATGTGCAGCGCGCGAAACGCCTGCATCCATGCCTGGTACTGCGCGTAATACTCGTGGTTGCCGGTGATCGCGACGACACCGTCCGGCGCCCGCAGATCCGCCAGTGGGCGCGCGTCGTCACGGCGGGCCTCGACACTGCCGTCGATCAAGTCGCCGGTGATCACGATCAGGTCCGGCGTCAATGCGTTGCTCTCATCCACCACCCTGCGCACCCAGTCGCCGGTCAGCAGACGACTGGCATGGATGTCGGTCAGCTGCAGCACGCGATAGCCGTCGAACGCAGCGGGCAGCCCGGCAATGCTCACCTCGATCTGCCGGGGCTGGGGCACTGCCATGCCCTGGCTGACACCATAACCACTGACCAGCAGGGCCAGCACGCCAGCCGCCGGCCGCAAGCGCCGCGTGCGCAATGCGGCGACCGCACGAGGCCAGCGCAGCAGGCGGGACGCGAGCAGGCCCACATCCATCGCCAGCATCAGCAACGCCAGCAGCAACACCGCCGTGGAGCCGGTGGCCAGCGTGGCGATGGCCAGCTTCGGAATTTCCGGCGACGCCATCGTGCCCCAGAAGGTGGCGACGATACGCAGCTGCACGGCTACGCCCACCAGCAGCAGCGACAGCACGACCTTCAGCCAAGTGGGCATCCGCAGTGGCCAGAACAGGCGCCAGGCCACATACAGGCCCATCAACAAACCGATCGTACTCAGCACTGCAACCATCCTGGAAAGAAAGCGGGCCGCCATGGTGACGGCTGCGGGTCGTGCTGTGTAGAGCCGAGCCTGGGCTCGGCTCTACAACAACAGGTGGTCAGGCCATTCCGTCGAGGCGTTCCACCCGCAGGCGGGCGATACGGCGCTTCTCCATCGCCAGCACGGTGATGCGCACGCCCGCCACCTCCACCGCATCGCCGATGTCCGGCAGCCGGCCCAGCTGCTCCAGCACCAGCCCGGAGATGGTCATGTAGTCGGCACTGCGCGGCAGCGACACGCCGGCCAGGCGCTGCAGGTCGTCCAGGGTCAGCGCACCGTCGGCCTCCCACTGGCCCTCGCCCTGCGCGACCACGCCATAGCGCTCATCCTGGGTATCGACCAGGTCACCGGCAATCGCCGCCAGCAGGTCGTTGGCGGTCACCAGTCCTTCCACGCTGCCGTACTCGTCCACCGCCACGGCCAGCGGCACCGGATGCTGGCGGATCAGCTCCAGCGCCTGCAATGCGCTGGCGCTGGACAGCACGTACTGCGGTTCGCGCAGGTTGCCTTCCAGGTGCAGGGGCCTGCCCTGCAGCAGGTCGGCCAGCAGATCGCGGCTCTGCACCACGCCACGCAGGCTGTCCAGGTCACCCTCACCCACCAGCAGGCGGGTATGCGGCGATGCCACCAGGCGCGCCACGACGTCCTCCTGCCCACGCGCCAGGTCGATCCACTGCACGTCGGCGCGCACGGTCATCACGCTCGACACCGGGCGATCGGCCAGGCCCAGCACGCTGCGGATCATCTCGTGTTCGGCCGGCTGCAGGCGCTCTTCAGCGTCCACCTGCGCGTCCACGCCTTCATCGTCCTGGCCATTGGCCGGGCGCGCGCCGAGCATGCGCAGCACGGCATCGGCGGTGCGCTGGCGGAACGGCAGGCGGCGCTCGTTGCGCTCGCGGTTGAAACGCACCCACTGGTTGAACGCCTCGACCAGGATCGAGAAGGCGATCGCTGCGTACAGGTAGCCCTTCGGGATCTTGTAGCCCAGCCCTTCGGCCACCAGGCTGAAGCCGATCATCAGCAGGAAGCCCAGGCACAGCACCACCACCGTGGGATGCTTGTTGACGAAGCGGGTCAGCGGCTTGCTGGCCAGCAGCATCAGCGCCATGGCGATGGTCACGGCCGCATACATCACGCCCAGGTTGTCGACCATGCCGACGGCAGTGATCACCGAGTCCAGCGAGAACACCGCATCGAGCACCACGATCTGCGCCACCACCATTGCGAAGCTGGCGTAGACCTTCTTGCCATCCTCGTGGTGTTCGCGGCCTTCCAGCCGTTCGTGCAGCTCCATGGTGCCCTTGAACAGCAGGAACAGGCCACCGCCCAGCAGGATCAGGTCACGCCCGGAAAAACTGTGGTCGAACAGCGTGAGCAGCGGCGCGGTCAGCTTCATGATCCAGGCCAGTGCAGCCAGCAGCACCAGGCGCATCAGCAGCGCCAGCGCCAGGCCGATCACCCGCGCGCGGTCGCGCTGGTGCGGTGGGAGCTTGTCGGCCAGGATCGCGATGAACACCAGGTTGTCGATGCCGAGAACGATCTCCAGCACGACCAGGGTTGCAAGGCCCATCCAGATCGAGGGGTCAGCCAACCATTCCATTTCAGGTCCGTTTCGTCAGTAGTTAGGGGAAAAGGGCGTCCACTCAGTCCGCGTCCTGCGCCTGCGCCGGGTCATGCCCGAGCAGGTCGCCAGGCGCGCACTGCAGCTCGCGGCAGATCGCATCGAGCGTGGAAAAGCGGATGGCGCGCGCCTTGCCGGTCTTCAGGATCGACAGGTTGGCCAAGGTGATGTCGATGCGCCCGGCCAGCTCGGACAGCGTCATGCCCCGTTCCTGCAGCATGCGGTCCAGGGTGATGACAATCGCCATCAGATGACACCATCG
Organism: Stenotrophomonas sp. YJH_SMC_29; assembly: GCF_059371235.1. Lineage (NCBI taxonomy): Bacteria > Pseudomonadati > Pseudomonadota > Gammaproteobacteria > Lysobacterales > Lysobacteraceae > Stenotrophomonas > Stenotrophomonas sp. YJH_SMC_29. The sequence continues at coordinate 40,430 of NZ_JCAFUK010000005.1, forward strand.
AGGTCATCGCGCATCACCGCGCCCACAGCGAATACGCGTGCCAGCACGAACAGCATCAGCACCGCCACCAGGCCGGTGATCGACATGCCGCCGCCCACCTCCATCCAGGTGAAGTCGGGGCCCATCCAGGCCGCGTAGGTGCCGATCAGGATCGACAGCAGCTCCATCGCCAGCATCAGCCAGGCCATGCGCTGCAGGCGCTGTGCGTTGGCGTGGGTGAACGGCCGCTCGCGCGCCGCCGATTTCAGCAGCCGCAGCAGATGGCGCAGGAACAGCAGGCACAGCACCAGCAGCGCGACGATTGCGCCCAGGCCCAGGCAGAAATGCAGGAACAGGTCATTGCCGTGCGCGGCGGCGGCACCGGCGTCATGGACGCTGTCGAGCAGCCAGCGGCGGTCGTGGGCGACCAGCGGCACGGCCAGCAGTGCGGCCAGGATGCCCAGCCAGCACATCGCGCGCACCGCCTGGACGGCGGCCTGGGCCAGGGTAAACAGGCCTCGCGCCGGTCTGGCGCGGGCGGGACGAGCGGTCAAGCGGCCTCCGGCATTGGAGCGGCCTCGCCGCCCCGGGTGGATTTATCGATAAACGATATACCACAACCAGCGTGAAAGGCTGAACCGTGCTCGGGGGTTCCGATCAGGGCCCCGGCGTGCTCTGCTCCCGCATCGCCTCACCGGGCGTCACCGAGGCCATCGCCTGCACGCCTGCCTCCGGCGCCTGCCGCGTGACCAGCCGGAAGCGCGCCTGCAGCTTGGCCTGTCCCGGCGCGGCCCAGCCGTACTGGATCGCCACCTGGTCGGCCGACAAGGGCCCACGGCCCGGCAGCGAGCGTGCCTGCAAGGGCTTCGGTGCGGCCTGCACCAGTCGTGCAAAACCCTTCTGCACCACTGCCGCGTCGGCCTTCTCCGCATACACCGAGCAGGTGCCATCATCGGCCCAGCTGACCGCATAACGGCCGCTGGCCAGCGGCACCATCCAGGCCACGCCCGGCTGCCCCTGCAGCAGGGTCGCGGCCTCGGCCGGCGGCAGCGGCGACAGCCCGTTGGATTCCATCAACGACTGCAACCGCGCCGGCGCGCCGATGTGCTGCATGCAGGCGGTATCGAACAACTCGCTGAAGGAGTCCTGCGGCTGTGCGTTGGCCTTGGCTGCGCGTGCAGGCGGCGCTGCCGCCAGGGCAGGCAGCAGGGCCAGGATCAGCCAGATGGCAGGGCGCATTGGAACTCCACGGTGCGGAACGCAGCGGGGAGGATGGCAAAGCCCGGGCGCGGCGCGCAACGGCTGCGTTGCCCTACCACCGCCGGGTCAGACTGTGAGCTCGCCCTCGTCCTCACCATCCCAGTAGTGGATGCGGCTGGCGCGCACATGGATCAGCACCAGCCCCGGTGTATCCACGCCCTGTTCGAACCAGCGCTCCAGGTCCTTCACCCAGTGCTGGCTCATCGTGGCGCGATCGCGCACCAGCGCAGCCCTGCCCTGCACGTGCACGAACAGCGGCGGCTTGCCCAGCAACGATTTGCTGCCGGAAAACCCCAGGGCAACGGCCGGGTCAGCTTCAATCTCCTTCACCATGTCGGTGTCTTCGGTGGTGAAGAACCAGCTGTCACCGTCATAGTCCACGTCGCCGTTGTTGCTCATCGGACGGCCGGCAATCTCTCCACCGGCGTGGGTCTGCAGCAGGGTGAAATCAATGCCGGCCATCTTCTTGGCCAGTTCGGGCAGGGTGAGCTGGGTCATGACGTCGTCCTTCATCGGATGGAATCCCAGCCTCTGCGCAGCGCGGTGACCGAAGCGTGGATGGCCAGTTGCGGCCTCTTCACAGGAAACGAGATAGAGCGCATGGCGCGTGCGTGACGCATGCCTCAACACCACACTGGCGTTAATGGCAGATGGAGGAACGGCCCTGCAAGCCGCGACGCGTCCCTAACGGCGTGCTGCCCCAGAATCGCGCAACCCCGTCGCACGACCGGCATGGCCGCCGGCGTGCGGGCGGCGACTCCTCCGCAACCGCATGGCCTCCACATGGACTTGTTCGCTTGGCTCGCGTTCGGCTGCTACCTGCTGGCGTTCGTCATTGTCGCGCTGTTCGCCGCGGCCTACCTGAGGCGTTCCGATTTCATGCCCTACCACGGCCAGGCGGTCGGCCTGCCCTGGGCTGCGGTCGAACCCCGCATGCAGGTGCTGGTGATGGCCCTCATCCGCGTGGTGGGGGCAGGCTGGATCGCGCTGGCCGGCGCCGGCGTGATGCTGGCCTGGCTGATCTTCTTCGGCGGTCACTTCGCGCTGCCACAGCTGCTGGCGTTCCAGTTGTTCTGCCTGGTCGCCACCGTCCCGCCGGTGCTGGTCGCCTCCGGCGTGCGGCGACGCACCGGTGCGCGTACCCCGGTATCCACCGGCGCGGCCGTGGTGCTGCTGTCGCTCCTCGGCTTCGTGCTGGCCGTGCTGTCACTGTCCCGGTGAGTTCCCCTCCCCCCTCCCCACGAGGCTCCGCCATGAATCCCGAATCGATCTTCTACCGCGTGGTCAACGGTGATCTGCCGCGTTCCCAGGCCGGCACCCTGCTTGGCTGGCGCTTCGTCGACTACGACGATGCACGGCGCCGCATCCAGGTCGAATTCGAGGCCCGCCCGCTGCTGACCAACCCGATGGGCAACGTGCAGGGGGGATTCCTGTCTGCGATGCTCGATGACTGCATGGGGCCGGCAATCTACGCCACGCTGCCGGCCAATCGCATCGCGGTCACGGTGGAGTCCAAGACCAGCTTCGTCAGCCCGGCGCGGCCCGGGCGGATCATCGGCTGGGGCGAAGTCGAGCACAGCAAGGGCAGCATCGCCTTCACCCGCGGCTGGCTGACCGATCCGACCGGCAAGGTGCTGGCCACCGCCAGCGCCACCTTCCGGGTGGGCGCGTTGCGCTGGCGCGGGCTGTCGGTGCCACGGCCGATTGCGCGCCGCATGATCGCGCGGACGCTTCGGCGCGTGCATGCACGCATCGGCTGATGCACTGCTCAGCGCAGGTTGCGGCCACCGCCGGCCACGCGCACGCGGTCGCGCCCCTGTGCCTTGGCCCGGTACATGGCCGCGTCCGCAGCGCGCAGCAGCGTGCGCCAGCCCAGTGCATCGGTCCCGCCCTCGGCCACACCGAAGCTGGCGGTAACGCGCAGTACGTTGCCACCGGCCAGTGCGATGTCCAGTTGCTGTAGTGCCACGCGCAGCGATTCGGCCAGCTGGCGCCCGCCGGCCAGATCGCCATCGGCCAGCAGCACCAGGAACTCCTCGCCACCGTAGCGGGCAACGCTGTCGCTGCGCCGCAGGTGCCGTTGCAGCAGGCGCGCCACCTGCACCAGCACCTGGTCGCCCGCATCATGGCCATGGCCGTCGTTGATCGCCTTGAAACGGTCCACGTCGAGCAGGATCACCACCGCGCTGTTGCCGCCGTCAGCGTGGCGCTGCTGCACCCTCTCGTCCAGCGCGCGCCGGTTCAACAACCCGGTCAGTTCATCGGTGCCGGCCAGCTGGCGCAGCTCGCTGGTCAGGGCCGAGCGCTCCCGCGACTTTTCGCGCAGCACTTCGATGGCATCAAACAGGCGCTGCATCTCGGCCAGCGGGTGGGTCACGTGCTGCGCCGGACCGGGCGCGTCCGAGGCGATCTGGACCACCTGCTTCTGCGCCTGCAGCAGTGGCCGCAGGATCTGCAGGTGGGCAATGCGCAGGGCCACGCCGAGCACCACCAGCGTACCCAGCGCCGTTGCCACCAGCACCACCAGGCGCATGGCTTCACGGTTGCGGGCGTGCTCGAAACGGGCGATGGCCACGATCAGGTAACCGTCGCGCAGCGCTTCCAGCGACTGCAGGGTCGGCACGTAGCGTGCGGTGAACTCGGCGGCGGTCCACGGCGGGCGCACGCCGCGCCGGCCATCGTCGATCAGCCGTTCGATCATCGGCAGCGATTCGCCGAAGAACTGCCGGCGCGCCATGTCCCAATGCCAGGACAGCCCCGGATCACTGCGGTACACCGCTTCATGGCTGCCGGCCAGCCGCCACAGCTCCAGCAGGCGGCCTTCGGTCTGCAATGCGGCACGGACCTGTTCATCACGCCATGCCCCCGGGACCGCCACCGGCGCCATCACGTTCGAGGCCAGGCGGCCCCCATGTTCGCGCAGGTCGATCAGCACCTGGCCCTGCATCGCGGGAATCGCTGCTTCGCGGTCGGCACTGACCAGTGCGTTGATCTGCGCCGAGGTCAGCACGTGCAGGCGGTCCACCACGGCGAACATGCTGCTGATCGCGCGCTCCACGTCCTCCACCCGGCGTGCACCCTGCGGCTGTGCCGCCACCCGGTCCACCGCGGCCCGCGCCGAGTGCAGGCGACGTCGCGCGTCGGCCAGCAGCCCGTGCGCGCCGACCACGTCCGGATCGGCCCTCGACACGGTGTCCAGCTGCAGCAGGGCGGCGTCGACCCGCCGGCGCGCGACCGCCAGCTGTGCTGCCAGCCGTGCCTGTTCGTCCGCATCGGCCGGGTCTGCCCCCAGCAGGCTGTTGGCCGGGCCGCGTTCGGCCGACACCCGGTTGGCCAGGTCAAAGGTCTGCCGCAGCTGGCGCAGGCTGACCAGATTGTCCTCGGCGGCAGTGAAGCGCAGCGTGCCCTGCACCAGCGCGATGGCCATCAAGGGCAGCGTACAGACCACGAACAGCCCGGCCAGGATCCAGACCCAGGTCCGCAATCCAATGGGCGACGCCTTGCGGGCCATGCAATATTCCCCTGAAGTGCGCTCACTGTAGCGGCCGGCTACGCGGGCGCCAAGCCGCTACCGGGCCAACCGTGCCCGTGGGTATGGCGCACCCGCCGCGAACCCAACGGCAAGGCCGCGCCGGCACTCGGATCGTGGCAATGGCGTCATGCCCAGCCGCGTCAGATCCAGCGCTGGTCGACCAGTTCGCGCTTCACGTAGGCATAGAACACCGGCGCGGCGACCAGGCCCGGCAGGCCGAAGGCCGCTTCCATCACCAGCATGGCCAGCAGCAGTTCCCACGCGCGGGCCTGGATCTCGCCACCGACGATGCGCGCATTGAGGAAGTACTCGAGCTTGTGGATCACGATCAGGTACAGCAGCGCCGCCACCGCCACGTAGAACGAGACCGACAGCGCGACGATGGTGATGATGGTATTGGAGATGATGTTGCCCACCACCGGCAGCAGGCCGGCCAGGAAAGTGATCAGCACCAGGGTCTTGGACAGCGGCAGGTGCATGCCGAACAACGGCAGCACGCCCAGCAGGAAGATGGCGGTGAACACGGTGTTGAGCAGCGAGATCTTCACCTGCGCGAACACCACCTGGCGGAAGGCGGTGGCCAGGCGGCTGGTGCGCCCGATCAGCTCCTGCGCCAGCGGGCCCATCTTCGGCAGCGGCAGTTCGTCATACAGCGCGATCATGGCGCCGAGCACCATGCCGATCAGCACGCGCACACCTACCTGGACCACCGAGGTACCGGCCACGCCCAGCTGGCGCTGATGCTCGGCGGCCCAGTCGTTCAGCGCCGCGCGCAGCGCTGGCATGTCTTCGGGAATGTAGGGTTGCAGCAGCGCCGGCACCTGGTGCCGCGAGGTGTTGAGGATCTCCATCAGCCGCGCCAGCAGTGCGTCCGGGCCGCCGGTCTCGTTGCGGAAGAACGAGGCCACGCCGATCCCGGCCAGCACCAGCGCGCTGATGATGATCGCCGACAGCACGATCACCGCGATCGCCCGTGCCCGTCCCGGCGGCAGCCTGCCTTCCACGGTGGACGCCAGAACGTGGGTCAGCTGGAACACCAGCAGGCCGGACAGCAGGGTCACCACCAGGCCCAGTTTCAGCGCCAGCCACATGCCCAGCAGCATCATCAACCAGGCCGCGATCCTGGCAATCGGGGGCTTGGGCGGGGCAACAAGAGCATCTTGCATGGGAGCGCGTCCGGGCGGGGTGGCCCATGGTAGAGGATTGACCCACCGATTCGGCGTGCAGGCTGAACGGGTATTACGCGTTCATCCGGTGGCCGCCCTGCCGCCGCCCGCTGCACTCATTCGCCGTAGCTGGCCGTGTTCTTGCCCTGCCGCTTGGCGTGGTAGAGCGCGCGGTCGGCCAGTGCCAGCCAGTCCTCGACACTGCCCCCGCGCGGGGTGGCGGCAATGCCGATGCTCACGCTGAATTCCACGCCCGGCGTGGCCTGGCGCGCGGCTTCAAGCAGGTGCAGGCGCACGCGCTCGGCCACGTGCATCGCATCGGCGGGCGCGCAGTCGTGCAGCAGCACCACGAACTCGTCGCCGCCGAGCCGCGCCGGGGTATCCCCCGGCCGCGCGAACGTGCGCAACGTCGCCGCGACATGGCGCAGCACCTCGTCGCCGGCGCGGTGGCCATGCGAATCGTTGATGCGCTTGAAGTCGTCCACATCGAGCATCAGCAGGCAGGCAAAGCCGCCCTGGCCCTGCGCCCGGTCCAGTGCCTGCTGCGCGCGCAGGATCAGGAATCCACGGTTGGCCAGCTCGACCAGCGGATCCATCCGGCTGAGCCGCTGCAGCTGGCGGTTCTGCGATTTGACCCGGCGCGCCAGCTGCCAGCTGAGGATGCTGAGGCCGATGCCATAGACGAACAGGAACGGCACACTGAGCACGATCGTGCGCTGCGACGTCACCGGCTGGTACGGAAACCCGAGCGCCCACCAGGCGAGCGCGAAGCCCAGCAGCAGCGCCAGCGTGGCGCGCATCGCCAGGCGCACGCCACCGGCGGCGATCTTGTCGGCCACCAGCAGTGCAGCGAACAGCGCGCTGGGCACGGCGCTCAGCGCCATGAACGCGATCCAGCCACCGCCGAAGAAGGAATCGGCCACCATGCAGCGGAACTGGACGACTGCCGGCTGGCGGGAGCGCCGGGTCAGCAACAGGGCCAGTGTCGGCCACGCCAGTGCGTTGAGCAGCAGCAGGCTCCACGCCGGTCCGCCGTCCCCCCGTTCGAGCATGATCGAGGCGATGGGGATCGCCCCCAGTCCATTGCCAACGAAGCGCATCCAGCCAATGCGCCGTGCCGCGCCAATGCCTTCGACCGCGCCTTCCGTCGAATCGGTGAAGAACGGCATTGCCGACCCCCTTGGACGATCGCACCTGCTGCTACGGCCCTTGCCGGGCTGCCTGCGATGAGTCTGACAGCCCGGCGTCAATTCGGGATCAAGGTTGCACGCTGCCGCGACCGCCGGATGGCTGCCCGCCGCCGCCCCGCTCCGCGCTCACCCGGGCCTGGGCACCGCCGTCGAACCGCGCAGCATGAAACTGAACTCCAGCGTCTGCTGAAGTGGTACATCGGCCTGATCGATGATCGCGAGCAGCAGGTTGACCGCGCGCTCGCCGATCTCGCGCATGGGCTGGCGGACGGTCGTCAACGGCGGGGTGAGGTAACGCGACGACGCCAGATCGTCGAAGCCGACGACGGACAGGTCGTCCGGCACGCGGATGCCCAGGTCCCGGCAGGCCGCGAGGGTGCCCAGCGCCATCTGGTCGCTGAAGCAGAACACCGCGGTCGGAACAGGCGTGGCGTGCAGCAGCGCCATTGCCGCCGCATGCCCGGACTCCACGGAAAAGTCACCCGGCACGATGCTGAGCTGGCGCAGGCGGCCACGCGCCCTGCCGGCCGCGCGGACCCCTTCCAGCCGTTGCTGGTGCAGGGGGTTGTCGGGCGGCCCGCCGACCACGGCGATCCGCTCATGTCCCAGCGCGTACAGATGCTCCATCACGGTGCGTGCGGCGGCCGCATTGTCGATGTGGACGCTGGGGATGCCCAGTGCGGGGTCGAACTCGCACCCGTTGACCACCGGCGCGGCGGCGCCACGCTGCTCGACGATCGCGCGCGCGGTGGGCGGCAGGCGATGACCGAGCACGATCATGCCGTCGGCCTCGTTGCGCCTGAGCATCTGCGCGTAGCGCTCCTCGCGGTCGGGTTGATGCTGGGTATCGCCCAGCAGTACCGCATAGCCGACCGCCTGCGCGGCCTCCTCCGCCCCCTGCAGGATCTGCGCGAAGAACGGATTGGCGATGTCCGGGACAGTGACCAGGATCTTGCCACTGCGCTGAGTCTTGAGCGTGCGCGCCACCGTGTTGGGCACATAGCCCAACGAGGCGGCCGCCTGTTCGATCCGCGCGCGGGTGGCCGGCAGCACCTTGTCCGGCCGCGAAAGCGCGCGCGACACCGTACCGGCGGACACGCCGACGTGTCTTGCGATGTCGTAGATGGTGGCCATGGCGTTAGTTCTCCTGCCCGCTGTGCACTGCACAACAGGTCCTGCGTAAGCCCCTGCTAGGATAATGCAATCGATTGCATCGAGGGCGAATCACGTTGAAGACGCTCAAGGGTCCAGCGCTGTTCCTGGCGCAGTTCATCGGCGACACAGCTCCTTTTGATCGGCTGGACACGCTGGCCGGATGGGCCGCGGGTCTGGGCTATTCTGGCGTACAAGTCCCCACCTCCGCGCCCCACCTGTTCGACCTGGCCGAGGCCGCCCGCAGCCAGGCGTACTGCGACGACATTGCCGGCATGCTGGCCGGGCATGGCGTACAGATCACCGAACTGTCGACCCACCTGCAGGGGCAGCTGGTGGCCGTCCATCCCGCCTATGACGCGCTGTTCGACGGGTTCGCGCCGCCGGAAAAGCGCGGCGATCCGGCCGCCCGCCAGGCCTGGGCGGTGGAGCAGCTGCTGTTGGCCGCCAAAGCCAGCCAGCGGCTGGGACTGACCGCACACGCCACGTTCTCCGGCGCACTGGCCTGGCCCTACTTCTACCCCTGGCCGCAGCGCCCCCCCGGGCTGGTGGATGAAGCCTTCGCCGAACTCGGCCGCCGCTGGCGCCCGATCCTGGATGCCTTCGACGCCTGCGGCGTGGACCTGTGCTTCGAGATCCACCCCGGCGAGGACCTGCACGACGGCGCGACCTTTGAACGCTTCCTCGAAGTGGTGGACCACCACCCGCGCGCGAAGATCCTGTACGACCCCAGCCACCTGCTGCTGCAGCAGATGGACTACCTGGGCTTCATCGACCGCTACCACGCGCGCATCGGCATCTTCCACGTCAAGGACGCGGAGTATCGTCCCAGCGCGAGCAGCGGCGTGTATGGCGGCTACCAGGACTGGATCGATCGTCCAGGCCGTTTCCGTTCACTGGGCGACGGCCAGATCGACTTCAGGGCGATCTTCTCGAAGTTCGCCCAGTACGATTTCCCCGGCTGGGCGGTACTGGAATGGGAGTGCTGCCTGAAGCACCCCGAAGACGGCGCGCGCGAGGGCGCCGCCTTCATCCGCGACCACCTCATCCGCGTGACCGAACGCGCCTTCGACGACTTTGCCGACAGCGGCACCGACGCCGCGTCACTGCACCGCATGCTGGGAATCTGAGCCAAGACCGCCCCGGGAGGGCAAGCCATGACGCACGCCATGTCGCGCCTGGGCGCGATGATGTTTCTACAGTTCTTCATCTGGGGGGCGTGGTTCGTCACCCTCGGCACCTACCTGGTGCAGGGCCCGCTGCAGGCCAGCGCGAGCCAGGTAGCGACCGCCTTCCTCAGCCAGTCCATCGGCGCCATCGTGGCGCCGTTCCTGGTCGGCCTGATCGCGGATCGCTACTTCGCGGCGCAGCGCATCCTCGCGGTGCTGCACCTGGCCGGCGCGGTGCTGATGTGGCTGGCGTCCACCGCCACCAGCTTCAGTGTGTTCTCGGCCTGCGTGATGGGCTACATGCTGCTGTTCATGCCGACCCTGGCACTGGCCAACAGCGTGGCCATGCGGCACATGCAGTCGCCCGAGAAGCAGTTCCCGCTGGTACGCGTGGCCGGGAGCATCGGCTGGATCATCGCAGGCGTGCTGATCGGCTGGCTGGGGTGGGAGCAGGCGCATCGGCTTGAGCTGACGTTCCGCATGGCCGCATTGGCGTCGCTTTTGCTCGGGCTGTATGCGTTCACCCTGCCACACACACCGCCACTGGCACAGCAGCGCGACGCCGGGCTGGGGCAGATCCTGGGGCTGGACTCGCTGCGGCTGCTGAAGTCGCGCGCCTACCTGGTGTTCTTCCTGGCCTCCATCGCCATCTGCATCCCGCTGTCGTTCTATTACAACTTCACCAACCCCTATCTCAACGACCTGGGCGTGCGCGGTGCCGCGGGCCTGCAGTCGCTGGGCCAGGTCTCCGAGGTGCTGCTGATGCTGGCCATGCCCTTCCTGTTCGTGCGGCTGGGGGTGAAGACCATGCTGGCGGTGGGCATGGCGGCCTGGGTGGTGCGCTACGTCCTGTTCGCCTTTGGCGATGCCGGGGGCGGTTTCTCGCTGCTGGTGATCGGCATCGTGCTGCACGGCATCTGCTACGACTTCTTCTTCGTTACCGGCCAGATCTACACCGATGCGCATGCTGGCGCAGCAGCGCGCAGCAGCGCGCAGGGCTTCATCACCCTGGCCACCTACGGGGTTGGCATGTTGATCGGCACCTTCCTGTCCGGTGCCGTGGTCGAGCACTTCACCACCGCCGCAGGCCCGGACTGGCAACAGATCTGGCTGTTCCCGGCCGGCGTCGCGCTGGTGGTGTTGGTCGCCTTCCTGCTGCTGTTCCGCGACCGGCCGGTGGCTGCGGCCGCACCATCCACACACTGAGGAGACCGGCCGATGCCCCAGCTTGGAATCGCTATCATCGGCACCGGCATGATCGGCGCTGTGCATCGTCGCGCGGCGCTGCTGGCCGGCGCGCAGATCCGTGGCGTGGCCGCGTCCTCCCTGCAGCGTGCACGCGACACGGCGGAGGCGTGGAATGTTCCGCTCGCCTATCGGGACATCGAACAGGTGGTGGCCGACCCGCAGGTGCAGGTCGTGCACGTCTGCACGCCGAACCACCTGCACCGTGCCATGGCCCAGGCCGCACTGGAGGCCGGCAAGCACGTGATCTGCGAGAAGCCGCTGGCGACCACGCTGGAGGATGCGCGGGAGCTGGCCGCGTTGGCGGCCTCGACCGGATTGGTTGCCACGGTGCCGTTCGTCTACCGCTACCACCCGGTGGTGCGTGAGGCCCGCGCGCGCATCGCGCAGGGTGAGCTGGGGCCGTTGCACCTGATCCATGGCAGCTACCTGCAGGATTGGCTGCTGGACCCGGCCAGCAACAACTGGCGCGTGGACCCTGCGCTGGGAGGCACGTCGCGCGTGTTCGCCGACATCGGTTCACACTGGTGCGATCTGGTCGAATGGGTCAGCGGCGAACGCTTCGCCGAGGTCAGCGCGGCGTTCGCCACCGTGATCGCCGAACGCGGCGCGATCAGCGCGCAGAGTTTCAGCACACCGGCCGCAGGGGGCGCAATGCAGGCGGTCGCAAGCGAGGACGTGGCGGCCGCGATGTTCAGGACCCGGGCCGGTACGCTGGCGTCGTTGACCGTCAGCCAGGTGTCGGCCGGACGCCGCAACCGCCTCTGGTTCGAAATCGACGGCGCCAACGCCAGCGTCGCCTTCGACCAGGAGGATGCCGAGCGGCTGTGGATCGGCCTGCCCGACCAGCGCGAGGAGATCTTCGTGCGCGGGCCCGGCGCGGGCACTGCCGAACAGCGCCGGCTGTCGGTGCTGCCGGCCGGGCACGCGCAGGGCTACGCCCAGTGCTTCGAGGCGTTCGTCGCCGACACCTACCGCGCCATTGAAGGTGAGCGGCCGCAGGGCCTGCCCACCTTCGAAGACGGCCTGCGCTCGGCGCAGATCGTCGATCGTGTCATTGCATCGGCCAGGTCACGCGCCTGGACCGCCATCGGTTGAATCCCGGGAGGACCCCATGATGAACATCCGTGTGCGTAGAACTGCAACCCTTGTCGTGCTGTTGCTCGCTGCCCTGCCCGCCTTCGCGCGGAACGCAGCAGCTCCGCAGCAACCCATCGCTGTGCAGATGTACACGCTGCGCAACGCCGGCTCACTGGACCAGCAGCTGAAGATCGTCCACGACGCGGGCGTGCGCGCGGTCGAAACGGTCGGTACCCAGAACGTCAGCGCGCAGGCGTTGAAGCAGTTGCTGGACCGCTACGCGATCAAGGCGGTTTCGTCGCATGTCCCGTTGACCGAACTGCGCAACAATCTTGATGGCGTGGTGGCGTTCAACCGCGCGATCGGCAACACCACGCTGGTGGTGCCCTACCTGGATCAGAAGGACCGGCCGGCCGATGCCGCAGGATGGACCGCGCTTGGCCAGGACCTGGGCCGGATCGCCAGGCAACTGCGCGGCAAGGGCATGCAGCTGGCCTATCACAACCACGACTTCGAGCTGGCCGACTTCGAAGGCAGGACCGGACTGGAGCTGCTGTTCGCAGCGGCCGGGCCCGAGCTGCAGACCGAGCTGGACCTGGCCTGGGTCGCGCGTGCGGGTCTGGACCCGGCGGCGATGCTGGGCAAGTTCAGCGGCCGCCTGTTCGCCGTGCATGCCAAGGACAATGCGCCCAAGGGCCAGGCCGAAGACGAAGGCGGATTCGCCGCGGTGGGCCAGGGCGTGCTGGACTGGAACGCGATCCTGCCTGCCGCAGCGGCGGCCAACGTGAAGTGGTACATCGTCGAGCACGACCAGCCACGCGATCCGGGCAAGGTCATCCAGACCGGCGCGGACTACCTGCGTGAACACCTGACCCTCAGCCAGCCCGCTCGTGCGCGGCGCTGACCCGCAAAGGAGCCTTGCTTGGACATCCGCCTGAAACCGATCCTGACCCTGGCCGTGCTTCTGTGCGGCACGACACTGGCAACCGCCGCGTGGTGCAAGGACGACCCTGCCGCCGGGGCGAAGCTCTACTCCGCCAACTGCACCGCCTGCCATGGTGCGGACCGCGCTGGCATGCCGGGTGCGTTCCCGGCGCTCACCGATGTCAGCAAGCGCCTGGATGCCGCGCAGATCAAGGACAAGATCAGGAAGGGCGGCGGCCTGATGCCGCCCTTCCCCCAGCTGTCGCAGCAGGAGATCGATGACATCGCCAGCTACCTGGCGAAGTAACGGACCGGGCTACAGCTCGCGCACCCAGATGTTGCGGTAGCTGACCCTGGAGTCATGCTCCTGCAGATAGAGCGGCGCACAGGCATGGGGCGAATACGAGGGCGCCCCGATGTACTCGGTCTTGCCGGCCAGCACGGTGTCATCCTGCACCAGCACGCCGTTGTGCAGCACTGTGATGCGCGCAGGCGAAATCAGCCCGCCTCCCGCCGAGAAGCGCGGGGCCTTCCAGAGGATGTCGTAGGCCTGCCACTGGCCCGGCGCGCGCGAGGCATTCACCCGCGGCATGGCCTGCTTGTAGATGGAGCCCGCCTGGCCATTGGCATAGGTCGGGTTGTTGTAGCTGTCGAGCACCTGCAGTTCATACCGTTCCTGCAGGAAGATCCCGCTGTTGCCGCGGTTCTGGCCGTCGAAGCCCTTCGTTTCGGCGGGAGTACGCCATTCGACATGCAGCTGGACATCGCAGAAGCGTTGCCGGGTACGGATGCCCTTGCTGCCCGGAACGACCGTCATCACGCCCCCGGCAACCTTCCAGGGCACGCGTCCGCCCTGCTCCGATTCCCACGCGGACACATCCTTGCCATCGAACAGCACGATCGCGTCGGAGGGGGCCTTGCCTGGCGGCGTGGCCACGACAGCGGGTACGGGGGTCCACACTTCGGTCTTCTTCGGGTCACGTGCAGCGTCGGCACTGTCCTGCGCCGATGCCGATGCCGTGGCCAGCAGACCGACGGTGGCCAGCACTGTGCGGATCATCCTGGTGTTGTCCATCAGCTGGTCCCCCACGCCGGCGTACCAGGGACATAGGCGAGGTCGCCATCGTAGCGTCCCGGCACGGCGACGTACTGCAGCACTCCGGTCGCGCCGACCTTGGAGGTGAAGAAGCCGAAAATGGCCAGCTGCTTGATCATCGTGAAGTAATGCGGCATGGCCTCGCCCTCTTCGGGCGTCCCGGTTTCGGTCACCTCGGCAGGGCGTGCCCTGGCTTCCGCGTCCAGCCGGCGCAGCAGTTCGGTGCGGGCGTCCGGCGTGAGCGACACGAAACGACCGCCTGCGCGCGTGTTGATGTCGGCCAGGCCGGTGCGGAACGCTGCCTGCTGGCGGGCGGTGTAGCAGTCGCTGACGAACGTCGCCATGAACAGGCCGGCGCCGGCATCCTTTGCACCCGGTGTCCGGGTCCGTGGCAGGATGGTCTCGGCGATCTCGTCGAGCATGCCGATATCGGCGTCGGAGAACGCGGGCATCGCCCCGGCTGCCGGAACCTTGCCATGCACCAGGGCCGGCAGGCCGACCATGGCCGTACCGGTGGCTGCAACGATCATCTTCAGCAGTTCGCGGCGGTCCATCACAGGTTCCCCGCTTTCAGTTCGCGCACCGCATGGTCGGCCGCGCGCGCGGTCAGCGCCATGTAGGTCAACGAGGGGTTCACGCAGGCGCTGGAGGTCATGCAGGCACCGTCGGTGACGTAGACGTTGGGCGCATCCCAGACCTGGTTGTGCGCGTTCAATACCGAACTCTTCCGATCACGTCCCATGCGCGCGGTCCCCATCTCATGGATGCCCTTGCCCGGGGCGTAGTCGTTGTCGTGCATCTTCACGTCCTTGACCCCGGCCGCCTCCAGCATCTCGGCGGCATCGGCGGCCATGTCCTTGCGCATCGCCAGTTCGTTGGCACGCATGGACACATCCATCGCCAGCACCGGCAGCCCCCACTTGTCCTTGCGGTCGCGGTCCAGGCGGATCGCATTGTCGTGGTGCGGCAGCATTTCACCGAACCCGGTCATGCCGATGCGCCAGTCACCCGGCACCGTCAGCGCCTCCTTCAGATCGGCACCGATGTTCAGCTCGGCGATCTCGCGCGACCAGCCGGTGCGGCTGGCACCGCCCTGGTAACCGAACCCGCGCAGGTAGCCGCGCTTGTCGGACGCGACATTGCGGAAACGCGGAATGTAGAAGCCGCAGGGCCGGCGGCCGAAATAGTACTTGTCTTCGTAGCCCTCGACCCGGCCCGAGGCGCCCGCACCGAAATGATGGTCCATCACGTTGTGCCCCAGCTCGCCCGACGAAGAACCCAGTCCCCCGTCCCAGACGTCGGTCGCCGAATTCATCAGCAGCCAGGTGGAGTTGAACGACGACGCGTTGAGGAAGATGACCTTGGCGGTGTACTGGTAGGTCTGCCCGGTTTCGGCGTCGATCACCTCCACGCCACGCGCACGCTTGCGGTCCTTGTCGTAGAGCACTTCCTTGACGATCGAGAACGGCCGCAGCGTCAGGTTGCCGGTCTTCATCGCCGCCGGCAGCGTCGCCGACTGGGTCGAGAAGTAGGCACCGAAGGGACAGCCCAGGATGCACTTGTTGCGGTACTGGCAGTTCACGCGCCCCTGCTCGGGCATCGGCTGGGTGATGTTGGCCGTGCGCGAGTGGATCATGTGCCGCGTTCCGCCAAAGGCCTTCTTGATCCGAGCGGCCACGTCCTTCTCGACGATGTTCAACGGGATCGGCGGCAGGAACTCGCCGTCCGGGAGCACGTCCAGTCCTTCGCGCGTGCCGGCGATGCCGGCGAACTTCTCCACATGGTCGTACCACGGCGCGATGTCGGCATAGCGGATCGGCCAGTCGGTGGCAATGCCATCCTTGAGGTTGGCTTCGAAGTCCAGGTCGGAAAACCGATAGCTCTGCCGGCCCCACATCAGCGAGCGCCCACCCACGTGGTAGCCACGGAACCAGTCGAAGCGCTTGGTCTCGATGTAGGGCGAGTCCTGCTCGTTGGCCCACATTCCTTCCAGGTTCTCGGCCAGGCCGTAGTCGCGCATCAGCACCGGGAACGCGGCCTTCATCGCCTGCGTCGGCCGGTTGCGATGCGGGAAATCCCACGCTTCCTTCATCGCGTTGACGTAGTCCTTGACGTGCTCGATGTTGCGCCCGCGTTCCAGCATCAGGACCTTCAGGCCCTTCTCGGTCAGCTCCTTCGCTGCCCAGCCGCCACTGATTCCCGAGCCAACAACAATGGCGTCGTAGTGATTATCTGCCATGGGTCTCTCACCTGGGTGGATATCGTTTCAGACGTCGCAGAGGCGGATCGCCTCGCGCAATGAACCAACAGGATCGGGCGCGGCAGGCATGAACTCCTGCGCCACATACCCCTCGAAACCGGTGTCGCGGATCGCGCGGCAGATCGCTGCATAGTTCAGCTCCTGCTGATCTCCGATCTCATGCCGGCCAGGCACGCCAGCGGTGTGGTAGTGCTTGAAGCAGGCGTGATGCTTGCCGATGGTGGCGATGATGTCGCCCTCCATGATCTGCATGTGGTAGATGTCGTACAGCAGGCCGAAGTTGTCCGAGCCGAGCCGCTGGCACAGCTCCACGCCCCAGGCCGAGTGGTCGCACAGGTAGTCGCGGTGATCGACCTTGGAGTTGAGCAGCTCCATCACCAGCATGACGCCGCGCTTCTCGGCATGCCCGAGGATGCGCTTGAGGCCGGCCTCGGCATTGGCCATGCCGTCATGCGGGTCCATGCCGTTGCGGTTGCCGGAGAAGCAGATGAGATTCCGGTAACCGGCATCGGCCACCAGATCGATGTGCCGCGTGTAGCGCTCTACCAGCGGGTCGTGGAACTCACGGCCGGCAAAGCCCTTGATAAGGCCCAGCTCCGCGCCGTTGCACATCGAGCTGTACACGCCATGGGCCTTCAGCGTGGGCCAGTCTTCCGGGCCAACCAGGTCGATGGCGGCGAAGCCGATGTCCTTCACCGTCGCGCAGAGCTGGGCGACCGACAGCTGCGGGAAGGTCCAGCGTGCGACGGAATGCTTCAGGTTGCCCTTCAGCGGTGCAGTGGTGGCGAATGCAGTCCGCGCGCCCACTGTGGTACCCAGGGCCACGCTTCCAGCGACAGCGATACGAAGCGCATCACGCCGTGTCAGCCCACCTGCCGGGACCGGTCTGATCGTATGGATGGACATCCACCTCCCGGCCTCCCAACCGGTATCAAACGCAACCATTCACAGCAATGCAATCGATTGCACCATAGAGGAGGAAACTGGATGCTTGCAAGTTGCGGTGCACGAAAATTCAATGCTGCGGGGCACAATGCCAACGACATCGCGCAGAAAGAAAAGCCCCGCATTAGCGGGGCTTTCCTTTCTAACCAGATCCGTCGCCTGAGATGAAATCTACTGGCTTTTTCCTCAAGCGAGCGAGCAAAGTCAGTAGAACTTCGATGCCCCGAGCCAAGGCATTGGCCCTATGCATCCGGGTGCACCCTGCCGCCAGGGCCCAGCACCGCCTCGGAGCCGGCGGATTGAAGAGCTGTATAGCTCGTGACGTCGAGCGACAGTAGTCAACCAAGCCAAGGCTTCGCGAATCACGTACGCATCAGCTCTTTCCGACGACCGACTCAGAAGCCGTCACATTCACCGCCTGCATTGGCTAGTCGGACAGCTTCACGCAGGGATCGCTGGATGTCCGCCACTGAGTTGCAGATATTCTCGGGCGCCACGTCGAACTTCGCGGCGCCGGCCCGACGTTTGAAAGCAGCAAATTCGGACATGCATTGCCCTGCCAGCTTCTTGGCATCCAGCTTCGGCGCAGCCTGAGCCACTGAATTTCCATGCGCGGCGAGGTAGCACTTGTAGTCCTCGGAAAGCGCTCCATCCATACGGAATCGCGACAGCTCAACCAAGTGCCGAGGAGCGGCAGCACTCCTGCTGCCCCCTATCAAGGCGAGACCAAGCTCAGCACCATCTGCTCCTACACAAGCATATGGCGTCTGAGAGCACAGCGACTTGCTCTCGGAACTTTTGTGCACCACCAGCGAGGCAAGAATAGAGTGTTCGGCCATCTCGATGTCCGCCGCGAGTCTCTCTGACAGCGGACGGGCGGCTAGCGAGGACCCAAATTGAGCACAAAAGACGAAGCACGAAATCAGTGCAGTGGTTTTCATCGACTCACCAGAAACGTCGGAAAGGCGCGTAAACTGGCACATCTTAACTCTCCACGCCTGCTCGGGGGCGAATCAAGAACAGCACTCTCGCGCAAAAACTTGAGAAACTCATCGAAGACAACGCTGCCAGCCAGGCACGGCTCGGAGAGCAACCGAACCAAGGCGTAGAACTCGTGACGTCGAGCGAAAGTAACCGATCAATCCAAGGCTTCGCGATTAGCGAACGCTTCAGCTATTCGTCTTCGTCACCTGCAGCCTCAAGTCTATCGTTAATGAACTGAAGTGCCTTGCGGTGCTCTTCAAGGACCGTGTCGTGAGCGGGCATTCCAGGACGAGCAATCTTAGAGAAGGCATGAATGACCTCCTTAACTTCCTCGTATCGCTCCAACCGAAGCAAGCAATCCACCAATCCAGACGCGACCAACACATCGTGAGGACGAAGCTTCTCAAGCCCACGAAGTGCCCACAGGGACAACTCAGCATCATCGCTCCGAAACCCAATCCCAACAAGAAACAACCACGCGGCGTCACAAGCAGGATCGCGCTTTACAAGATTCAAAAGGTGGTAACGCGCGCCATTGTCGTCACCCGCCTCAAGCATCTTGGTAATTTCATTAATATCCATCAAGATCGCTCTGCTTCATTAACTTCTGACACCGATAGGGAACGCACCCAAGCATGCAGCGCGCCAAGTTCCCACCCCAGACGCCCCGCAATCGAGCATAGGCGCGCGGTAACCGTGTCCACGCGGTGTGCAACAGCCCCGCGCCAGCTCGTTAGGCTTATGCCTGTCCTTCGCACGCCGTATCAAGACCCGCCGAAGCCATGCACCAGCGATGGGCTCGCGCAGACGGCTTTCCCGTGCCGCTCTCCATTCTGATTCGCTATGGTGTGTCGCCAGTCATCCATCAACACCCTGCCGCAAGTAGAAGGTTAGATCACGGCCGGATTCTGCCGAACGAAAAAAAGGCCCCCATCCGCAACGATGAGGGCCTCTATCAACACTAAAACCGTCAAGTAGGAATTAGAACGGAATGTCGTCGTCAGCGAAGTCGTCCATCGGCGGCGCCTGCTGCGGCTGCGGGCGCTGGTTGCCGCCCTGGTTGCCGTAACCCCCGCCCTGGTTGCCGCCCTGGTTGCCATAGCCGCCGCCCTGGCCGCCACGCTGGCCACCGCCACCGTACTCCTGGCGCGGCGCCTGCTGGCGCTGCGGGCGATCGCCGCCGTAGTTGCCACCACCGCCGCCACCGCCGCCACCGCCGCCTTCACCGCGGCCGCCCAGCATCTGCATTTCATCGGCGATGATGTCCGTGGAGTACTTCTCCACGCCGTCCTGGCCGGTGTACTTGTCATAGCGCAGGCTGCCTTCGACGTAGACCGAGCTGCCCTTGCGCAGGTACTCGCCGGCGATCTCGCCGAGCTTGCCGAAGAACACCACGCGGTGCCATTCGGTGCGCTCCTGCTGGTTGCCATCCTTGTCCTTGCGGACGCTGGTGGTGGCCAGGCTGATGCGGGTGATCGCCATGCCGCCCTGGGTGTACTTCACGTCCGGGTCGTTGCCGAGATTGCCGACCAGGATGACTTTGTTGATGCCGCGCGCCATAGGTACCTTCGTCCGTTGTCCAGGGGCAGACCGCCAGTGATAGCACAGCCCCGGGCGGGGTGCAGTACGCTGGGCCGCCCCTGGTGAAATTTGGGGGAATGCGAGAACGACGCATCTTACCATTGCCGCCGCCATCCGCCCGGTCAGGACACCCCGACCGCACCGAAGGATCAGGCTGATTTCCTTGTCCGGCAATGACTTACCTGCGCCCAGGCCGACGTTGAGAGGGGCATTCGCGTCCGCGCATGGCATCATGCCCGGGCACCTTCCACCTGCCCGCTCCGCCCGCACATGACGATCAAAGGCAAAGCCACCTCCCTGGACATCGCCCACCTGGCCGGAGTCTCACAGCCCACGGTGTCGCGGGCCCTGCGTGGCAGCCCGATGGTCAACGCCGAGACCCGTGAGCGCATCCTGCGCATTGCCCGCGAGCTGAACTACAAGGTCGACAAGAATGCCTCCAGCCTGCGCCTGCGCAATGCCGGCACGCTGGCCCTGCTGTTCTTCGAGGACCCGACCAACGACGACTCGCTGATCAACCCGTTCTTCCATTCGATGCTGGGCTCGATCACCCGCGCCTGCGCGCTGCATGGGCAGGACCTGCTGGTCTCGTTCCAGCAGCTGTCCACCGACTGGCAGGCCGATTACGAGGACAGCAACAAGGCCGACGGCATCATCCTGCTCGGCTACGGCGACTACCACGAATCGCGCGACCGCCTGCAGCGGCTGGTCGAACAGGGCACGCATTTCGTGCGCTGGGGCGCCGCCCTGCCCGGCCAGCCCGGTGTCTCGATCGGCAGCGACAACTTCCAGGGCGGGCATGACATCACCACCCACCTGTTGCAGCAGGGCTGCCGCCGCATCGCCTTCCTCGGCCATGCCTCCAGCCATTACCCCGAATTCCAGGAGCGCTACCGCGGCCACGTCGCGGCCCTGCAGGAACATGGCCTGGCCGCCGAACCGGCGCTGCAGCACGACGCCATCACCACCGAAGCCTCTGGCCAGCAGGCCTGCCAGGCGCTGCTGGCGCGCGCTGAACCGGTCGATGCGATCTGCGCGGCCAGCGACCTGATCGCCATCGGCGCGATCCGCGCCCTGCGCGACGCCGGGCTGCGCGTACCGCAGGACGTGGCGGTCACCGGCTTCGACGACATCCCGCTGGCGGCTTCGGTGTCCCCGGCGCTGACCACCGTACAGCAGGACACCAAGCAGGCCGGGCAGCTGCTGGTGGAACGCCTGCTGGCGCTGATCGGCCGGCAGCCGGTGGACAGCCAGAGCATTCCGGTGAAGCTGGTGGTACGCGAATCGTCCCTGCGCGGGTAAGCCGCGCAGGACGCTGTCCCTGCCAACGCGCGACGGCGGGATTTCCCCCCCATGACCAACGGCGGATGCGGACCGGGGCGATTGCGCGGATAACGCGCAGACAACGTCCAGGGAAAGGTGTACGTCGCATGCTGAAGATTGATTCGCTGTCCAAGACCTACGCCAACGGCGTGCACGCTCTCAACAACGTCAGCCTGGACATCCCGCGCGGCATGTTCGGCCTGCTTGGGCCCAACGGCGCTGGCAAGTCCTCGCTGATGCGCACGCTGTCCACCCTGCAGGAAGCCGACAGCGGTACGGCCGTCCTCAGCATTCCGGGCGAGGCACCGATCGACGTGCTGCGCGACAAGGACGCAGTGCGTCGCCGCCTGGGCTACCTGCCGCAGGATTTTGGCGTGTACCCGAAAGTCAGCGCGCTGGACCTGCTGGAACACTTCGCGGTGCTCAAGGGACTGACCCAGCGCGCGCAGCGCCGCGAAGTGGTCGATGGGCTGCTGCAGCAGGTGAACCTGTGGGACGCGCGCAAGCGCAAGCTCGGCACCTACTCCGGCGGCATGCGCCAGCGCTTCGGCATTGCCCAGGCATTGCTGGGTGACCCACGGCTGGTGATCGTCGACGAGCCCACTGCCGGCCTCGACCCGGAGGAACGCAACCGCTTCCTCAACCTGCTGGCCGCGATCGGCGAGAACGTGGCGGTGATCCTGTCCACCCATATCGTCGAGGACGTGACCGACCTGTGCCCGACGATGGCGATCATGAACAAGGGCCAGGTACTGCTGAGCGGCCGCCCCAGCGAGGCGATCGACGCCCTGCAGCACCAGGTCTGGCGCAAGCAGGTCGATCCTTCGGAGCTGGCCGAGCATGAAGCGCGCCATGTGGTGCTGTCGACCCGGCTGGTCGGTGGCCGCCCGGTGATCCATGTGCACAGCGCCAACGACCCCGGCGACGGCTTCGCGGCCGTGGCCCCCGACCTCGAGGACGTGTACTTCCAGCGCCTGCGCCTGCAGGCCCGTGCCCGCGCGGCAGCCTGAGCGGAGCACGCCATGATCCTCAACTTCTTCCGTTTCGAGCTGCGCGAGCAGCTGCGCTCGCCCCTGCTGTGGCTGCTGGCCGGGCTGTTCGCCCTGCTCGCCTTCGCCGCCGCGTCCAGTGACGCCGTACAGATCGGTGGCGGCAGCGGCAACGTGCACAGCAACGCGCCGACCGTGATCGCACAGATGCTGGGGATCTTCACCCTGCTCGGCATGCTGGTGACTGCGCTGTTCGTCAGCAATGCGCTGCTGCGTGACTTCGAACTGGGCACCGCCGAATTGATCTTCGCCAGCCCGGTGAAACGCCGCGACTACCTGGCCGGGCGCATCGCCGCGGCCCTGGCCACCGGCCTGCTGTTCTACCTGCTGGTCGCTTTCGGGCTCTGGCTGGCACCGTTCATGCCCTGGGTGGACGCCGAGCGCATGGGGCCGATCAGCTGGCAGGGCTATGCCTGGAGTTTTGCGGTCATCGTCATTCCCAACCTGTTGTTCACCACCGCGCTGCTGTCACTGCTGGCGGCGGTCACGCGTTCGATCCTGTGGGTCTACATCGGGCTGGTGGCCTACCTGGTGCTGTTCGGCGCCAGCGCGGCGGTGCTGCGCGACATCGACAACACCTGGCTGGCGGTGCTCAGCGAGCCTTTGGGCATGCGCGCCCTGTCGCGCACCATCCGCTACTGGTCCACCGCCGAGCACAACAGCGGCGTTCCCGGCCTGGCAGGCTACCTGCTGGCCAACCGCGCGCTGTGGCTGGGCGTGACGGCGCTGCTGTTCGCCGCCACGTTCGCCCTGTTCCGCACCGAGCGCAGCGGCAGCGGCCGTCGTCGCTGGGGCCGCCGGCAGGCGCAGCCGGTTGCCGACGCCGCAGCGCTTCGGCCCACCCGCACCCCGTTGCCGCGCGTGGTTCCGGCGTTCAGCGCGACCACCGCGTGGCAACAGTTCCTGCGCCAGGTGCGCTTCGATACACGCGGTGTACTGCGCAGCGTGCCGTTCATCGTGCTGCTGGTGCTGGGCATGGCCAATTTCCTGCCCAACGCGCTGTTCCGGCAGACCCTGTACGGCACCTCGATCTGGCCGGTCACCTCGCAGATGATCATGGGCCTGCAGGGCGCTTTCAGCTGGCTGCTGGTGATCATCGTGCTGTTCTTCGCCGGTGAGCTGGTGTGGAAGGAACGCAGCGCGCGCATCAACGAAGTGACCGATGCCATGCCGGTGCCGAACTGGGTACCGCTGCTGGCCAAGTTCACCGCGCTGCTGGCAGTGATCATCTGCTTCCAGGCCGCCGGTGCGCTGGCGGCGATGGGCGTGCAGCTGGTCAAGGGCTACACCCACCTGGAGCCGCTGCTGTACCTGCGCAGCCTGGCGATGGATTCGGTGATCTACCTCCTGATGGGAGGCCTGGCCCTGGTGCTGCAGGTGCTCACCAACAACAAGTTCCTCGGCTACGCGCTGCTGATCGTGGTGATGATCGGCCAGGGCGTGCTCGGCATGCTGGACTACACGCAGAACCTGTACAACTTCGGTGGCTGGCCCAACGCTCCCTATTCGGACATGAACGGCTACGGCCACTTCCTGCCGGGGCAGCTGGCATTCCAGGGCTACTGGGCACTGTTCCTGCTGACCCTGATGTGCCTGGCGTCGGCATTCTGGGTGCGCGGTGTCAGCCAGGGCCTGCGCCAGCGCCTGGCCCTGGCCGGCCGCCGCCTGCGCGGCCCGACCGGCGTCTTCGCCGGACTTGCGGCATTGGCCTTCGCCGGCGTGGGCGGCTGGCTGTACTGGAGCACCAATATCCGCAACGAGTTCATCTCGCCCGACCAGCAGCTGGACCTGCAGGCCCGCTACGAGCGCGAGCTGTCGAAGTACCGCGCCCTGCCGCAGCCACGCATCGTGGCAGTGGACAACCGCGTGGACCTGTTCCCGGAATCGCAGTCGATGGTGATTGATGCGAACTGGACGGTGCGCAATACCCATGCCACGCCGATCCAGGACGTGCATGTTTCGATGGGCGATGACAAGCAGCTGGTCGACGTCGACCTGGGTGGGCAGACGCTGTCGTTGCGCGATGCCGATCTCGGCTACCGCATCTACCGCCTGCAGAAGCCGCTGCAGCCGGGCGAAACCCGCAACGTGCATTTCCGGGTGGTGCAGAATCCCAACGGCATCACCGCCGGTCAGGCGCCGAGCAACATCGTGGACAACGGCACCTTCTTCAACAGCCGCGTGCTGCCCTCGTTCGGCTACAGCGAGGGCGCCGAAATCACCGATCGCAACGAGCGGCGCAAGCGCGGCCTGGGTGAACCCCGGCGCATGCCCAGGCTGGAGGACGAAGCGGCGCGCGCCAACACCTACATTGCCAACGATGCCGACTGGCTCGACTTCCGCACCACGGTCTGCACCGCACCAGACCAGGTGGCGCTGGCCCCGGGCTACCTGCAGCACGAGACCACGGTCAACGGCCGGCGCTGCTTCAGCTATGCCATGGACCGGCCGATGCTGAACTTCTATGCCTATCTCTCGGCACGCTGGGAGGTGCGCAAGGCGAAGTACAAGGACATCCCGATCGAGGTCTACTTCGATCCGGCGCACGGCTACAACGTGGACCGGATGATCGAGGCGGTGCAGAAGTCGCTGGCCTATTACGAGGCGAACTTCACCCCGTACCAGCACCGCCAGGTACGCATCATCGAGTTCCCGGGCTATGCCCGCTTCGCGCAGTCGTTCGCCAACACCATCCCCTATTCCGAGGCCATCGGTTTCATCGCCGACCTGCGCGACCCGGACAAGGTGGACTACGTGTTCTACGTGACCGCGCACGAGATCGCGCACCAGTGGTGGGCGCACCAGGTGATCGGTGCCAACGTGCAGGGCGCGACCGTGCTGTCCGAATCGCTGTCGCAGTACTCGGCCTTGATGGTGATGGAGCAGGAATACGGCCGCCAGCACATGCGCCAGTTCCTCAAGCGCGAACTGGACGGCTACCTGTCCGGCCGCGGTGGCGAAGCCATCGAGGAACAGCCGCTGGAACGCGTGGAAAACCAGCAGTACATCCACTACCAGAAAGGTTCGCTGGCCTTCTACCGCCTGCGCGAGGAGATCGGCGAGCAGGCGCTGAACCGTGCGTTGAAGCGCTTCCTGCAGGACAAGGGCTACCAGCAGCCGCCGTACACCACCTCACGCGAGCTGCTGGGCTACATCCGCGCCGAGACGCCGGCCGACCGCCAGCAGCTGGTCACCGACCTGTTCGAGAAGATCAGCTTCTACGACAACCGGGTGATGGCCGCCAGCGCCCGCAAGCGCGATGATGGCCGCTACGACGTGACACTGGACCTGCACGCGGCCAAGCAGTACGCCGACGGCAAGGGCAAGGAAAGTGACGGGAAGATGGATGACTGGGTCGAGGTCGGCGTATTCGCCAACGGGCCGTCGGGCAAGGAGCGCGACCAGAAGGTGCTGTACCTGCAGCGCCACCACATCACCACCGCCGCGCCGAAGATCACGGTGACGGTGGATGAAAAGCCGGATGAAGCGGGCTTTGACCCGTACAACAAGCTGATCGACCGGGTGAGCGATGACAACCGGCGCAAGGTGACGATGTGAGGAACGGGGTGCCGGCCGATGCGCCGGCGCTCCGCGCAACACATGCGGGGTTTGGAGTGGCTTGACTTGGCTCGCCCTACTGTAGTGCCGAGCCATGCTCGGCACATTGTCCACGACAGCCGCGAAGGTTCAGCGCACCGGGGGCTTTGGCCCCAGCAACGCCAGCAGCACGAAGACCACGATCGAGGCGACGGTGCCGAGCGCCGCCGGCAACCCGAATGCCCAGGCCGAACGACCCCGCTGGTGCGCCCACTGGGCCAGATGCCAGGCCGCGCCCAGGTTGATCAGCCAGGCAATGACGAACACCGGCCACAGCACCATGCCCACCGCGCGCAGCACGGGCATGGACACCAGCGCGGCGACAATGGCCGCGATCAGGAAGACCAGCGCGGAGCGGGAATGGCGTGATCGTGCCGGTGCGTCGGCAGGCAATTCCCTCGATTCCATGGCAGCGCCTCGATCCCGGTGTTGACCAAGGGGATCACGTACGGCGCCCGAAGGGAAGCTCTGTGTAGAGTCGCGCCGTGCTCGACGGATCCGGCATTGCGCGAACGGCAGCCGAGCATGGCCGCGGCTCTACAATCAACCCGGGGCGAAGTCCTTCAGGATCTCGCCGACGCCGCTGGGCGAGATCTCGAAGCCCAGCGGAGTGCCCGGATTGATCACCACGCCGTAGCCACCCGGCACGCGGCGCAGCACGTCCAGCATCCGCCAGCGGATCTGGTGTTCGGCCTGCTGGCTGTAGATGCCCACGCGCGACTGATCGGTGAACACGGCCACGTGCAGGGTGCCCTGCTTGTCGAACAGCAGCGGGTCGAAGCCGCTGCCATCGGGGGTCACCAGGCTGCCGGTCAGCAGCACCACCTCGGAGGCGACGAAAGCCTGCATGAAGGCGCGGATCGGCACCGCGCCGTCCATCGCCGCCTTCAGCAGGGTTTCGATCGGGGTCTGCGGGGCGAGGTCGGTCATGGCGGTGCGGCACGGCGTGAGGGGGGCCTATTGTGCCGCATAGGGTCGCCCCGGTAGTGCCGGCCGCTGGCCGGCATCTGAAGGGACCATGGATTCATGGGTTGCCGGCCAGCGGCCGGCACTACCGCCCCAGGCGCACGTCCCGCGCCTTCTGGTCGGCCACCGCCTTGTCCAGCTCGGCCTGCAGCGCGGGCTGCTGTACCGGCGCATCCAGCACGTAGACCTTCACCCCGTGCGCAGGCACTTCAGTCTGCAGGCGGTTCTTCACTTTCACCTCGCCGCCGCCCAGCGCATCGCGCCAGCGGCCCGCCTGCAGGTAACGCGCCACGGTGAAGGTCCGGGCCTGGTCGCCCTTGTTCAACAGCACCAGCGCGGTCTGCGCCACGTCGCCGTGCTGCAGTACGCGGAAGAACACCGCCTCGTCGCCCTGCAGCCGCTCGTTCACCTGCAGGCCACGCTGCAGCGCCGGAGTGGCCTCACGCAGCCTGGCGATGCGCTGCAGCGGCGCAAAGATCGGGCTCTGCGGCGCGGCGTCGACACGCTCCTGGCCAAAGTACGCGCGGTTGCCGGCGTGCTCGGCGCGACCGCGCATGAAGCCGGTTTCCGAGCCGTAGTAGACCACCGGAATGCCGCGCGCGGTGAACAGCCAGTTGTGCGCATCGATGAAGCCGTTGTCGCTCGCCTGCAGGCGAGGCATGTCATGGTTGTCGTAGAAGCTCATCAGCTCGTACGGGTTGGCGTAGGGACCGCCACTCAGGTGCAGCGGCTCGGCCAGGACTTCAAAGCCCTTGCCGGCGGTGCCGAAGGCCTGCTCCAGCGCCCCCCGCAACGGGAAGTCGAGCACGCTGACGTTGGCGTTGGCCGGCCAGGTGTGCTCGGCAATGCGCGCGGCATCGTAGTCGAACGCCTCGCCGAACATGAACATGCCCGGATGCTCGGCACGGATGCGCTTGACGAAGGCGTGCCACCACGGGTGCGGCAGCCAACCGATGGTGTCGATGCGCAGTGCATCCACGCCCTGCGCGGTCCATTGCAGGTAGGCGCCCACCAGGTAATCCATCACCGCCGGGTTGTCCTGGTTGAAGTCGGACAGCTCGGCCAGATTGCCGTCGAAGATCGAACCGTCCTTGCTGTCGACCGGCCCGATGTTGTTGTAGAACGCGTGCAGCGGGTTGTGCTTCGGATCCAGCTTCTGGGGCGGCAGGTTCTGGTGGTCGGCGATCAGCCTGCCCTCCTTGTCGAAGATCTGCCCAAACTGCGGCTGCCGCGTTGGCATGGTCCAGGCCGGCGAGCCGTGGTTGCCGACAATGTCCAGCACCACCTTCAGGCCCGCGCCATGCAGCCCTTTGGTCAGCCCGGCGAAGTCCAGGTCCTTGCTGGGCAGGTGCTCGTCGAGCTTGTAGAAGTTGATGCCCCAGTAGCCGTGGTAGCCGGTCTTGCCGCGGTCGGTCAGCGTACTGGTGCAGCTGATCGGCTTGCTGCCGGTAAACGCCTCGTCCGGATTGTCGACGATGGGCGTGATCCACACCGCGCCGAAGCCGAGGTCGCGGATGTACTGCGCATTGTCGAGCACGCCGCGGAAGTCACCGCCGAGGTAGCCGATGTTGCCGTCCACCTTGTCCGGGCACGGCACCGGAATATCGAAGGTGCGGTGCACGCCGCCCTGGGCGCGATGATCGTTGGCCGGATCACCGTTGACGAAGCGGTCGGTGACCACGAAGTACACCGCATCGCTGGCGAACGGCTCGGTGGTACCGACGTAGTCCTGGCGCGGCGCGGCCGCCGCCTGGCCGGCCAGCAGTACAAGGGAAACAGCAACAGACAGCGCACCACGCATCACACCACCTCCGGACGGGACGGAACCCGCAGCACGCACAGGCCGGCGACGAACAGGCTGCAACCGCCCAGCACCAGCACCTGCATCGGCTGGCCGCCCAGCCAGGCACGCAGGGCAAAGCCAAGCGCACTGGCAGCGACCAGCTGCGGGATCACGATGAAGAAATTGAAGATGCCCATGTACACGCCCATCTTCGATGCCGGCACGCTGTCGGACAGCAATGCATACGGCAGCGAAAGGATGGATGCCCAGGCGAAGCCAACGCCCACCATCGACAGCAGCAGCCAGTGCGGATCGCGGATGAACATCAATGAGACCAGGCCGGCGCCGCCCAGCCACAGGTTGACCAGGTGGCTCCAGCGCAGGCCGATCGCACGCACCAACGGTGGAATCAGCACTGCGGCCAGCGCGGCAAAACCGTTGTAGGCACCGAACAGCACACCCACCCAGTTGGCGCCCTCGTTGTAGGCCGCCGACTGTGGATCGGTCGAACCGAAATGGGTGCCCGCCACTGCGGCGGTGGTGTAGATCCACATCGCGAACAGCGCAAACCACGAGAAGAACTGCACCCATGCCAGGCGACGCATGGTGATCGGCATCGCGCGCAGGTCACCCACGATGGCGGCCAGCATGTGGGTGGCCGGCAACGCGCGCGCGGCCGCCAGCAACAGGCCATAGCCGGCGCACAGGCCCGCCAGCACGTACAGCATCCTGTCGCCTTGCCGCCAGGTGATCAGCAGGGCCAGCAACACACCCAGCCCGAGCCACAAGGCCACCTGCGTCCACGGTGCAGGACCACTGATCACCGCTGCTGCGTGGTGTGCCGGAGGTTCGGCATCATCGAAACCGGCCAGCTCTGCCGGCGAGTATTCGCGGGTGCTGGCCACTGTCCAGGTGATCGCCGCCAGCAGCACCACCGCGCCGAAATAGAACGCATAGCGCACGGTGTCGGGCACTTCCCCGGCGGCTGCGGTGTTGGCGACACCGAAATGAGCCAAGATGAAGGGCAGGAAGCTGGCGACGATCGCACCCACGCCGATGAAGAAGCTCTGCATCGCGTAGCCGGCGGGGCGCTGGCGCGGCGCCAGCTGGTCGCCGACGAAGGCACGGAACGGCTCCATCGATACGTTGATCGACGCGTCCAGCACCCACAGCGTGCCGGCGGCGATCCACAGCGTCGGTGAGTTCGGCATCACCAGCAGCGCCAGCGTGGTGAGCACCGCCCCGATCATGAAGAACGGACGGCGGCGCCCCCATCGTGTCCAGGTGCGATCGGACAGGTAGCCGATCACCGGCTGGACCAGCAGGCCGGTCAGCGGCGCCGCGATCCACAGCCCGGGCACCGCATCCATGTCCGCGCCCAGCGTCTCGAAAATGCGGCTGGCGTTGGCATTCTGCAGGGCGAAGCCGAACTGGATGCCGAGGAACCCGAAGCACATGTTCCAGATCTGCCAGAACGACAGCTGCGGCTTGGCCGGACGGTTCATGGTGCGCCCTCTGCGGCCGCAACCGGCGCCACTGTCAGTGCCCGCACCTGGGCCTGGTTCACCACGCCATCGCGCCCGCCCTTGCCGCCGGTGTAATGCGCGAAGTGCTGCAGCGCGCTCATGTTGAACCCCTCTTCAAGCGTGATCGTGCAGCGGCCCCTGGTCACCGGGAACGTCGCCGAGGTCGAATCCTGCACGGCTACGCTGTGCGGCAGGGTGACCGTACGCCGCTGCAGCGGCTGGCCCGGGCATTGCAGCGCCAGCTGTTTCACTGCAGCCGTCACCCCGGTGTTGATCGGCCCGCTGGGGTTGCTGTACTGCAGGCGCAGGCGTACCTGCCCGGCTTTGGCCGGGGTGAACTGCCAGCGCGTTGCGCCCTTCAGCAGCTGCTGCGGACCGACGCAGCGCATCGGGCTGTGCAGCGACTCCGACGCCCCGTCGCGCACGGTCAGGCTGAGGCAATGCTGCAGGCCATCATCGACGATGCGTGCCACACCCTGCGTGACCGCAGTCACCGCCCGGCCGTCCCGCCACAGCACCTGGCCTTCGGCCACCGGCACCGACCAACCCTTGCCGCTGCGTCGTACCTTCGGTACGGCCGGGGTCGCCGGCGCGCGCGCATTGGCATCGGCCGTGCTGGCGGGCAACGCACGCGACGGCGCGGCCACCAGCTGTACGGTGGTCGTGGTGCCCCGCGTTTTCACCGTGCCCGCCACCAGCAGGCCGTCACCCACCTGCTTCGGACGCTCCAGCACATAACGCTTGCCATCGGCCTCCAGGGAGATGCGGCGCTGCTTGCCGAACAGTTCGGGCACCAGCACGGCCGGCAGCTTGGGCTGCACGCGGCCATCGTCCTGCACGCCGAACACGCCTTCGACCACCATCGAAAGGTACCCCGCCACCGACCACAACTGGCGTTCGGAATTGACCACCGGGCCGCTCAGCGCGCCTTCCTCGACATGCACGGCCTGGCTGACCAGTTCGTAGTTTTCCATGTTGGAACCGGCCAGGGCGGCACCGCGCATCAGCGAGCGGATTTCGGCGGCGATGCGCGGCGCATCGTCCAGCTGCCGCGCCGCGCGCAGCGCGTAGGCGCTGACAAACGGCCAGATCGCACGGTTGTGGTAGATCGGCTGCTGCGCCTCCTGCGGCCACACCACCGGGCTGCCAGCCGGTGCCCTCGGGTACGCGGCCAGCGCGCGGTGCGCGCGCTCGGGCGGCAGCACTCCGGCCAGGATGCCCAGCGACAGGCCGAGCAGATCCACCTTGGCATACGGCACCGGGTGCGCGGCTTCGCCGATGTAGCTCATGTACTGGCCCATGTCCTCGCGCCAGAAGCGTGTATCGATCTGCTGCGCCAACGCATCGGCCCACGCCCTGTAGTCGGCCGCACGGGCGTCGCCGCGCTGACCGGCCAAGCGTTCGGCCAGGCGCAGTGCCTGGTAGTGCAGCACGTTGGTGGACAGCGCGTAGGAATCACCGATGAAGCGCACGTCCTCGCGGGTCCAGTCCGGATAGGTCTGCTCGCGCCAGTCCAGGAACGAGGTCTCGCCACGGTACAGGCCCATCTGCGCGTCGAATACCATCGCGCGGTCCTGCGCCAGCGTGCCCTGCAGTGCCTGCCAGACCTGGTCGGCAAACACGCGATCCGCCAGCAGGTGGCGAGCCGCCAGGAACCACACCACCCGGTCGCTGCTGATCGGCCAGCTGCCACCGGAACCGGTGTCCTGCGCCACGAACAGGCCGGGCGTACGCCCGTCACGGGCTGCCGACAGCTTGAACTGCAGCGACTGCCGGGTCCGCTGCGGGTCCAGCCGCGCCAGCGCCAGATCGGCGGCGAAGCTGACATCGCGGGTCCACACATAGGGCCAGCGCGCACCGGTCTGGAAGCAGTCGCACGGGACCGGCCGGCCCTCGTCGAACGCCGGATCGCGGATCGCGTCCACCCGGTCCTGGTCCATCTCCTGTTGGGCCAGCGCGAACAACGCATCGAACATGACGCTGTCGGTGTGGCTGCGCATCGGCATGGGCGCGATGCGCACCTCTCCCTTCGGCGCATGCAGCACGAAGCCACCCTTGGCAGCCGCTTCGGCGCGCGCGTTGCGGCCGTCGAATTGCAGGTCGGCCGCCTGCGCGGTCGAACCCAGCGCTGCCCCCAGGGCAGCGGTCAGGCAAATGATCTTCAGCATCGAAGCGGCGGACCGGCTTGCGCCCGTCGGCCTCCCTCCCTCTCTGCACGCGTTGTAGGTCCGCACCGTCGTTGCCGGCGGGCGGGCGCGGCCCCTCCCTCAAGGTGCCCTGGCCCCATGGTAGACGCGGGGCTGTCAGCTGCGTCCAGTTGCATACGTATTCATGGCATCGCGCGGTGGCGCGCCCGCCGCGCTGGCTTATGGTCCGGGTCTGCCAACGGCGCCTTGGGAGGGGAACTGCCGATGTCATCCACTGCTGTACGCGCGGTGTTCGCGCACATGCTCGGCCTGGCCCTGATCGGGTGGGCCACGCTGGCACAGGCCACGCCGCAGGTGGCCAGCGTCGAATCGCCGGGAAAGGTATTGAAGGTCAGTCTGCTGCTGGATGGCGGCACCGCCCGCTACCGTGTCGAGCGCCTGGGCGACACCGTGGTGGAGGATTCGAAGCTCGGCTTTGCCCTGCGCGACGGCCGCCTGGACCGCGATTTCGCCCTGCTGGGCCAGCAGCGGCGCAGCGTCGATGACACCTGGGAACAGCCATGGGGCGAACGCCGGCTCACCCGCAACCACTTCAACGAGCTGACCGTACAGCTCGCCGAAACCACCGGCAGCAAGCGGCGGCTGGATGTGGTGTTCCGCGTCTACGATGATGGCCTTGGCTTCCGCTATGTGTTCCCCGAACAACCGAACCTGCGCGAGGCCATCATCGATGACGAACTGACCGAGTTCGCCATCGCGCCCGAATCAACCGCCTGGTGGATTCCCGCCGGCGAGCCGATCCACTACGAATACCTGTACCAGCGCACGCCGCTGCGCGAAGTGCCGCTGGTGCATACGCCGATGACCCTGCGCAGCCGCGACGGCCTGCACGTGGCGATCCACGAAGCGGCGCTGGTGGACTATGCCGGCATGTGGCTGCGCCGGACCGAGGGACAACGCCTGCGCGCGCAGCTTTCGCCCTCGGCCGAAGGCTGGAAGGTACGCCGCACCCTGCCCTTCGCCACGCCCTGGCGCACGCTGCAGATCGCCGACCGCGCCGGTGGCCTGGTCGAATCGGACCTGATCCTCAATCTCAACGAACCCAATGCGCTGGGGGATGTGAGCTGGGTGAAGCCGGCCAAGTACCTGGGCGTGTGGTGGTCGATGCACCTGGACAACGAGAGCTGGGCGACCGGGCCGAAGCACGCGGCCACCACCGCCAAGACGAAGAAGGTGATCGACTTCGCGGCCGCGCACGGCTTCCGCGGCGTGCTGGTGGAAGGCTGGAACCCGGGCTGGGATGGCATGTGGCTGGGCAATGGCTACGACTTCGATTTCACCCGCGCCACGCCTGATTTCGACATTGAAGCGCTGTCGGCGTATGGCCTGAAGAAGGGCGTGCACCTGATCGGCCACCATGAAACCGGCTGCGCCATCGAGCACTACGAGGACCAGCTGGGTGCCGCGCTGGACCTGTATGCACGGCTGGGCGTGGACCAGTTCAAGACCGGCTATGTGTGCGACGACGGCCAGGTCGATCGTCGCAATCCGGCAGGGGGACCGCTGTGGCGCGAGTGGCACGACGGGCAGTTCATGGCCCGCCATCACCTGAAGGTGGTGCAGGAGGCCGCGCGCCGGCACCTGTCGGTGAACCCGCATGAACCGATCAAGGACACCGGCCTGCGCCGCACCTACCCGAACTGGATCTCGCGCGAAGGCGCGCGCGGCATGGAGTACAACGCCTGGGGCCAGCCGCCGAACCCGCCCGAGCACGAGGTCAACCTGGTGTTCACCCGCATGCTGGCCGGGCCGATGGACTACACCCCCGGCATCCTCAGCCTGAAGGGCCGCCACGGCCAGGCCATCCCCAGCACGCTGGCGCGGCAGCTGGCGCTGTACGTGGTGCTGTACAGCCCGATCCAGATGGCCGCCGACCTGCCCGAACACTACCTGCAGCACCGCGAGGCGTTCCGTTTCATCGAGGACGTGGCGGTGGACTGGGAGCAGAGCCGCGTGCTCGATGGCGAAGTGGGCGACTACGTGACGATCGTGCGCCGCGACCGCAACAGCCGCGACTGGTTCCTCGGCAGCATCACGGATGAACACGGCCGCGTGCTGCCGGTCTCGCTGGGCTTCCTGGAGCCGGGCGTGCGCTATCGCGCCGAGATCTACCGCGATGGCGAGGGTGCGGATTTCCGCAGCAACCCATTCGCATTCACCCGCGAAACCCGCGAGGTGACCAACGCCGACCTGCTGTCGGTGGTACTGGCACCGGGTGGCGGGCAGGCCATTCGCTTCACACCGCTTTGAACGCCCGGGTAGTGCCGGCCGCCGGCTGACAACCCGGTGAGTGCGATTGCCGGCCGGCGGCCGGCACTACCGCAAGCAGCACCTGAAAGCGATTACATCCCTGCCGACGCCATTGAATACGTATGCAGGGTGATTCCCGCGAAGAATGCGCTGCCTACCATAGCGGCGACGACAGCGGCCACCGCGTCGCACGTTCACGGCCCCGCCGGAACGCTCACAAATCGATCTGCAACATTGCCTGGGAGGGGAAAATGTTGAACCACAAGCGCAGCGCGCTGAGCATCGCGCTGGCCGTTGTCCTGGCGCCGACACTGGCGTCGGCACAGTCCACGCAGAACACCACCACGCCGGCCGGCACCGCCGCCACCAACCTCGATACGGTGCAGGTCACCGGCATCCGCCGCGGCATCGAGAGCGCGATCGCGGTCAAGCAGGACGCCACCTCGGTGGTCGAGGCGATCTCCGCCGAAGACATCGGCAAGCTGCCCGACGTCAGCATCGCCGAGTCCATCTCGCGCCTGCCCGGCCTGGCCGCACAGCGCGTCGCCGGACGTGCGCAGGTGATCAGCGTGCGCGGCCTGTCGCCGGACTTCGCCACCACCCTGCTCAATGGCCGCGAAGTGGTCAGCACCGGCGACAACCGCGGCGTCGAGTTCGACCAGTACCCGTCCGAACTGGTCAACGGCGTGACCGTGTACAAGACCCCGGATGCGGCGCTGGTCGGCCAGGGCCTGTCGGGCACCATCGACATGCAGACGGCGCGCCCGCTCAGCTTCGGCGAGCGCGTGATCGCGGTCAGTGGCCGCTACCAGAAGAGCTCGCTGGGCCGCGCCGCCAACACCGATCCGTACGGCAACCGCTTCAGCGCCAGCTACATCGACCAGTTCCTGGACAAGACGCTGGGCATCGCCATCGGCTACGCGCACAGCGACATGCCGATCCAGGAGAACCAGGTCGGCCTGTACGAGCCGTGGACCACCGAGCACACCGACAAGGGCGACCGCCCGGGCGTGGGTGCCGGCACCTACTTCTCCGATGGCATCAAGGCGCTGCGCCGCACCGGCAACAACAAGCGTGACGGCGTGATGGCCACCATCCAGTTCCGCCCGAACAACAGCTGGACCAGCACCTTCGATGCGTTCCACACCGAAGCCGAGCAGATCGACACCGCCAACCAGTTCGAGCTCAACCTGAGCAACTACAACGGTGGCTATACGCCGGGCCTGCTGATCAGCAACCCGCAGATCAACGCCAACGGCTCGTTCACCGGCGGCACCGCCAGCGGCGTGTATCCGCTGGTGCGTGGCATGTACAACAAGCGCAAGGACAAGATCGATGCGTTCGGCTGGAACAACGAGTTCAACTTCGGTGGCGTCAAGCTGGTCGCCGACCTGAACTACTCCAAGGCCACGCGCGATGAGCTGAACCTGGAAAACAACCTGCAGCTGACCCCGATGCCGCAGCTGGACACGATCGGCGTGACGATCCGCCAGGACGGCTTCTCGCAGATCCGCCCGGGCCTGAACTACTCCAATCCCGATGCGTTGTTCCTGACCAACACCATCTACGGTTCCGGCTATGGCAAGGTGCCGCAGGTGGAAGACCGCCTGAAGGGCGGCAAGCTGGCCGCCACCATCGCCCTGCCCGATGCCATCGCCTCCTGGGCGCCGGACATCGACATCGGCGTGAACTACGCCGACCGCCGCAAGGTGAAGACCCAGTCCGAAGGCAACATCCTGCTCGGTGCGCAGGGCGATGCCAACATCGCCTCGGACCTGCAGTACCGCCCGGTCAACCTCGGCTTCGCCGGCCTCGGCACCATCCCGGCCTGGAACGTGCCGGCCGCGGTCGGCCGCTACATGACCTTCAACCCGGTCGACAACCTGGACTACCTGATTCCCAAGTCGTGGACGGTGCAGGAGAAGATCACCACCGCCTGGGCGCGCCTGAACATCAACACCGACATCGGCGAAGTCGGCGTGCGCGGCAACATCGGCGTGCAGATGCAGCACACCGACCAGAGCTCGGATTCGCGCTACTGGGACAGCTCGCAGTCGGCCGGCAACAACGTGCAGCCGTACTCGAACGGCCGCACCTACAATGACTGGCTGCCGAGCCTGAACCTGGCCTTCATGTTCCCGCACCAGCAGACCCTGCGTTTCGCCGCCGCCAAGCAGGTTGCGCGGCCGCGCGTGGACCAGATGCGTGCCGGCCTGGAGTTCGGCGTGGATACCGCCACCGGCCGCCCCGGCGGCAGTGGCGGCAACCCGTTGCTGGACCCGTGGCGCGCCACCGCACTGGACCTGTCCTACGAGAAGTACTTCGGCGAGAAGGCCTACGTGGCCGCCGCGATCTTCTACAAGGACCTGAAGAGCTACGTCTACACGCAGTCGGTCGACAACTACGACTTCACCGCCCTGCTGGGCAGCTACGTACCGCCGCCGGGCATGACCGTGCCGGTGCTGACCACCGGCACCTTCTCCGCGCCGCAGAACGGCAAGGGCGGCACGCTGAAGGGCCTGGAGCTGACCGCGTCGTTCCCGCTGGACATGCTGACCGACAACCTGCGTGGCTTCGGCCTGCAGGCCAGCGCGACCTTCAACAAGAGCGACATCACCATCCTGGACCCGGAAAGCGCGTCCAGCGTCGGCAGCGATCCGATCAGCCTGCCGGGGCTGTCCAAGCGCGTGTACAACTTCACCGCCTACTACGAGCGCAGTGGCTTTGAAGCACGCGTCAGCCAGCGCCGCCGTTCGGACTTCATCGGCGAGATCGGCAACTTCAACGGCAACCGCAGCCTGCGCTACGTGGTCGGCGAGAACGTGACCGACGCGCAGATCAGCTACACCTTCAGCGACAGCAGCACCCTGCGCGGTCTCACCCTGCTACTGCAGGGCAGCAACCTGACCAACGAGCCGTACCGCACCTACGCCGGCAGCAAGGACCGCCCGCTGGAATACATCGAGTGGGGCCGCACCTACATGCTGGGCGTGAACTACAAGTTCTGAGGTAGCGCCGGGCCCTGCCCGGCAGCCCGGACCCGGTAGTGCCGGCCGCTGGCCGGCAACCCGGACACGGTAGCGCCGGCCGCTGGCCGGCAACACAAAGGGAGCAGGACCGGAAACCCGCTGCGCAGGCAGCGGGTTTTCTTTTGCGTGGATGCCTTTCGCCGGAACCCCACCCACAAAAAAGGGACGGGGCACTTCGGCCCCGTCCCCGCAAGTACCGCCACCGGAGAAAACGGTCAGCTGCGTCGGGCGCAATACACCGCGCGCGGCGGCAGCTGGAGTTCATTGCCCTGCACCGTGCCCGCATCCGGGCCCGGCACCGCCACCTGCTGCCAGTCGCCTGGCGGCAGCGGATGGCTCACCGCCTCGGCCGACAGGTTGAAGGCCAGCAGGAGGGTTTCATCTGCAAGCATACGCTCGAACAGCAGCACAGGCTCGGCGCTTTCAAGAAATCTGATGCTGCCGTGCAGGAGGGCCGGCTGGGTATGCCGCCAGCCCAGAAAGGCGCGGAACGCCGCCAGCACCGAATGCGGGTCGCGCTCCTGCACGG
This sequence comes from Stenotrophomonas sp. YJH_SMC_29, assembly GCF_059371235.1. Taxonomy (NCBI): domain Bacteria; kingdom Pseudomonadati; phylum Pseudomonadota; class Gammaproteobacteria; order Lysobacterales; family Lysobacteraceae; genus Stenotrophomonas; species Stenotrophomonas sp. YJH_SMC_29. The sequence goes on from NZ_JCAFUK010000005.1 coordinate 78,252, forward strand.
CGACCGCCGCGGCCCGGTGTTCGGCCGGGATCGGCAGCCAGGGCTGGCCGGTGGTGAAGCCGGCCAGCGGTGCATCGGTCCACGGCAGCGGGGTACGGCAGCCGTCACGGCCCTTGAAATTCGGCCAGAAGGTGATGCCATAGGGATCCTGCAGGGCCTCGAACGGCACCTCGGCCTCGGCCAGGCCCAGCTCCTCGCCCTGGTACAGGCAGACCGAACCGCGCAGCGAGCACAGCATCGCCACCAGCATCCGCGCCAGGCGCGGGTCGGCGGGGTGGCCGCCCCAGCGGCTGACCGCGCGCTCCACATCGTGGTTGGACACCGCCCAGCACGGCCAGCCTTCGGTCATTGCCGCTTCCAGGCGCGAGACCGTATCGCGGATGTAAGCGGCGCTGTAGTCGTCCACCAGCAGCTCGAAGCTGTAGCCCATGTGCAGGCGGCCATCGCGGGTGTACTCGGCCGTGGTCGCCAGTGAATCCTCCGAGGAGATCTCGCCCAGGCTGACCGCCCCCGGATACTGGTCGAGCAGTGCGCGCAGGCGCTCCAGGAACGGCAGGTTCTCCGGCTGGGTGTTGTTGTAGTAGTGGTACTGGTAGGCGTACGGGTTGTCCGGGCTGAAGCCGCGGCCCACCCGCTTGTCGGCGGGCTTGGCCGGGTTGTCGCGCAGCTGTGCGTCGTGGAAGCAGAAGTTGATCGCATCCAGGCGGAAGCCATCCACACCGCGGTCGAGCCAGAAGCGCACGTTGTCCAGGGTGGCCTGCTGCACGTCCGGGTGATGGAAGTTCAGGTCCGGCTGGTCGACCAGGAAGTTGTGCAGGTAGTACTGCTCACGGCGCGGCTCCCACTGCCAGGCGCAGCCGCCGAACAGCGACAGCCAGTTGTTGGGGGGCGTGCCGTCCTCGCGCGGGTCGGCCCAGACGTACCAGTCGGCCTTCGGGTTGCTGCGGTCCTGGCGGCTCTCGCGGAACCAGGCATGCTCGATCGAGGTGTGGCTCAGCACCTGGTCGATCATCACCTTCAGGCCCAGGCCGTGGGCCTTGGCCAACAGGCGGTCGAAGTCGTCCAGGCTGCCGAACAGCGGATCAACGTCGCGGTAATCGGCGATGTCGTAGCCGAAGTCGGCCATCGGCGACCTGAAGAACGGCGAGATCCAGATCGCATCCACGCCCAGCGCGGCAATGTGGTCCAGGCGCTGGATGATGCCGGGCAGATCGCCCACGCCATCGCCGTTGGCATCGAGGTAACTGCGCGGGTATATCTGATAGATGACGGCTCCGCGCCACCATGGATAGTGCGACATCGACAGCCCCCCTCCGGGCATGCGGGACCCGCCGGCAGCGGGCCGAAATCCTGATCCGGCAAGCTTAGCGGCGGGCTCCCGGGCATGGCGCAACCTGCATACGTATTCACGCGGAGGGCCGCGCAGGCCGGGCTGGAATTGCCGCGCGGGCCGGTTTGCGCCCGAATTCACGGCCAGCGCCTATAATCAGTGGTGAGCCTGAAAGCCTGATCGCATGACCATCACCGAAGACACCCGTCCCGCCCTGGGCCTGCCCCAGATCCAGTCGCTTGCCGCGGCCGACATGGCCGCCGTCGACGCCCTGATCCGGCGCCGGCTGTCCTCGGACGTCGTGCTGATCAACCAGATCGCCGACCACATCATTTCCGCCGGCGGCAAGCGCCTGCGCCCGATGCTGGTGATGCTGGCCGGCCATGCGGTCGGCCAGGCCGGGCCGGAACACCACCAGCTGGCGGCGATCATCGAATTCATCCATACCTCGACCCTGCTGCACGACGACGTGGTGGACGAATCCAGCCTGCGCCGCGGCCGCAGCACCGCCAACGCGCTGTGGGGCAACGCGCCCAGCGTGCTGGTCGGCGACTTCCTGTACTCGCGCAGCTTCCAGTTGATGGTCGAGCTGGAGCGCATGCCGGTGATGCAGATCCTGGCCGATGCCACCAACCGCATCGCCGAGGGTGAAGTGCTGCAGCTGCTGCACGTGCACAACCCGGATACCGACGAAGCCGCCTACCTGCGCGTGATCGAGCGCAAGACCGCGGTGCTGTTCGCCGCCGGCACCCGCCTGGGCGCGCTGGCCAGCGGCGTGGATGAGGCGACCCAGCAGGCCCTGTTCGACTACGGCATGCACCTGGGCTATGCGTTCCAGATTGCCGACGACGTGCTGGACTACTCGGCCAACGCCGAGGAGCTGGGCAAGAACCTGGGCGACGACCTCGCCGAGGGCAAGGCCACGCTGCCGCTGATCCACGCGATGGCCCACTCCGACGCCGCTACCCGCGAACGCCTGCGCACCATCGTGCAGGACGGCGACGCCTCGGCGATGCCGGAAGTGCTGGCCGCGATCCGTGCTACCGGCGGCCTGGAGTACAGCCGCGCGCGTGCCGAGGAATATGCCGAGGCCGCCGAGCGCGCGCTCGATGGCCTGGGCGACAACGATGCCGTGGCCGCCCTGCGTGGCCTGGCACGCTACGCGGTGCAGCGCTCGCATTGATGTTTCCGTGCCGCCCCCTCGCATCGACCGCATTGTAGTGCCGGCCGCTGGCCGGCAACCTCCTGAGGCTGCCGATGCCACGGGAATGCCGGCCAGCGGCCGGCACTACCGCTGTACCGATCAGCGTTTCTCGAAACGCTCCTCGAAGAATTCATCCAGCGCCTTCCACGCGCGCTTCGCCGCCCGCTCGTTGTACTGGCACCCCGGCGGGCTGTTGGCATCGCGCTCGGCGAAGCAGTGCACCGCACCGCTGTAGTTGGTGAATTCCCAATCGACCTTGGCCGCATCCATTTCCTTCTGGAAACCAGCGATGTCCTCGGCGGTCACGCTCCTGTCGTCGGCGCCGTTGAGCACCAGCACCGACGGGTGGCTGCCACCGGCCTGCGCCGGCAGCGGCGAACCCAGCCCGCCGTGCAGACTGACCACACCGGCCAATGGCGCACCGGCGCGAGCCAGTTCAAGCACGGTGGTACCGCCGAAACAGAAGCCCACCGCACCGATCCGGCTGGCATCCAGCGGCACCTTGCCGGCCTGGGCCTTGAGCACGTTCACCGCTTCCAGCGCACGTGCGCGCAGCAGCGGCCGGTCGTTGCGCAGCTTGGTCGCCACCGGCCCGGCCTCGGCATCGGTCTTCGGCCGCACGCCCTTGCCGTAGACATCGGCCACCAGCACCACGTAGTCGTCGCCGGCCAGCTGCTTGGCCTTCTCAATGGCCGACTCGTTCACACCCTTCCAGTTCGGCACCATCACCAGGCCCGGACGCTTCCCGTGCTCGCCATCGTCATAGACCAGCACGCCACTGAAGGTCGTGCCCTGGTGTTTCCACTCCACCGGCTGGGTCTTCATTGCCGCCCACGCCGGCATCGCCGCCAGCCCCAGGACCACCGCCACACCGCATCGCCAACGATTCATGCGCCTGCTCCGCAAGAAAAAGGGGACGGAGGGGATTAAGCCGCATTTGCCCCTCCCGCGTCGCATTCTGCATTGGCGACGTGACGCAGGTGTGGTTGGATACGACTTAATCCCCTCCGTCCCCTTTTTTCCGCATGAACGTTGTTGACCGCTTTCTGTCTGGCCTGATCCGACGCCTGTCTGCCGACGATGCCCCGCAGTGGGCCCATGTGCAGGGCGCCAGCGCCGAAGACCTGCAGCGCCTGCGCGTGCAGTGGCCGCAGGTGCCGGACAGCCTGGTGGAACTGCTGTCGCGCGTGGATGGCACCCACTTCCGCGAGTACCCCGGCGGCGAGGTCTGCTTGCTGATGCTCGGCTCTGACGTTGAGGACGGCGGCTATCCGTACTACCTGCGCTCGATCGCACAGATCTTCGAGGACCAGCGGCAGTGGGACGACAGCATCCGTTCCATCTATGAAGAATGGCTGGATGACGAGCCGGAGATCCTCGGCAAGGGCATCGACGCCGATCTGCCGATGAGCCGCCGGCTGTGCTTCTCGCACTGCATGAACAATGGCGGCACCTCGATGCTGTACCTGGATTTCGATCCCGCACCGGGCGGTACGGTCGGCCAGGTGGTGCGCTACCTGCACGATCCGGACAGCTACGCGGTGATCGCGCCCAGCTTCGATGCCTACCTGCAGCAGCTGATTGACGGCGATTACGCGTTCATCGACGAAGACGAATGAAGGCAGCCGAGCGTGGGCTCGGCGCTACAGTGGAGCCACGCCATGCGCGGATGAGTTTCTCCGCAGGTTGCCGGCCAGCGGCCGGCACTACCCGCGTTCGATCCAGTGCAACGTGCCCGGCTCGAATGCCAGCAGATCCGACGCCGCCAGGTGCGCGCGCGGCCAGTGGCGTTCCGGCGGCTTCGGCTGCCGGGCCCCCACAGAACCGTCGTAGTCGCGTACCAGCAGGCCGATGCGCGCGGCCCCAGCCTGCAACAGCGCGTCGATACGCTGCAGCCACTGGCCGGCGTCGACCAGGGCGTCATCGCGACGTTCCTGCTGATCCCGTTCCTGTCGTGCCCGCTGCTCGGCCAGCGCACGGGCGATCTTCGCCGCGCTCCAGCCCTTCTTCCGCCAGCGTTCGGCATCGCCGTTCCACTCCCGCTCGCCATGCAACGTGGCCAGCGCCGTACCGCAATCGCAGTGGCCCGCGCTCAGCCAGGGCTGCCAGCCGGGACCGGTGGCCGCCAGCAGGCTGGGCGAATCCTGCGCAAACAGGCGCCGTCCGCTGCGCTCCATGATCGCGGCGGCTTCAACGTGCGAGAACAATGCGGGCAGGAACAGGGTGATGAAGGTACACATGCGGGCTTCTCGATCCGTCCTGGAAGGGCCCATGGTAGATCCACGCCGTGCGTGGATGGGGGGCAGAGCCCTTTCCTGCGGAAAGGGATCCGCCCCCGATCCGGCGGATCAGGCGATGCCCAACCCCGGGATCGCACTGATGCTGTCCGGATCGAATCCAGCCAGCGCGGCGAAATGACGTCCGCGCGCCACGTAGTCGCGGTAGGCCCCGAAGCTCGGCGCGCCCGGTGACAGCAGCACGACCCCGCCCTGCTCGCCCAGCGCAGTACGTGCCAGCGCCATCGCCTCGGCAAGATCGCCCGCCGCGTGCAGGCCGAAGCGACCGGCATCGGCCAGCGGCTGCAGCATCGCGTGGATGCGCGGGCCGTTGCTGCCCATGGTCACGATCTCCACCGGCGGCACATCGTGCGCCATGTGCTGCATGAAATCGGTCCAGTCCAGGCCACGGTCATGCCCGCCCACCAGCAGCGCGATGCGCTGGCCGGCGAAGCACTCCAGCGCAGCCAGGCTGGCATGCGGCGTGGTGCTGATCGAATCGTTGACGTAGGTCAGGCCATTCGCCACGCCGATGCGCTGCAGGCGGTTCGGCAGCGGGCGGAAATCCTGCACCGCCGGTGCCAGCGCCACCGCGTCCAGGCCCAGTGCCTCCAGCGCGGCCAGCACCGCGCACAGGTTGCCGCGGTTGTGGCGGCCCGGCAGCGGTGTGTTGCGGGTATCGAACACGGCCTGTTCGCCGCGATGCACGATGTCACCGCGCATGTGCCAGCCCTGCGGCTGGTTGAACCAGACCATCTCACTCTCGGGCAGCGACAGCGCAGCCAGGTGCGGATCGGCGGCATTGAGCACGGCAATGCGCGGTGCGGCTTCAGTCACCAGCCGCAACTTGTCCTCGATGTAACGCTGTTCGCTGCCGTGCCAGTCCAGGTGTTCCGGGAACAGGTTCAGCACCACCGCCACCTGCGGATGGGCGCCACTGCGTGCCACCTCACCGGTCTGGTAGCTGGACAGCTCCACCGCCCAGTACTCGGGCGCAGGCTGTGGATCCAGCACTTCCAGCAGCGGCAGGCCGATGTTGCCGACCAGGCCGGTGCGGTGGCCGGCCGCGCGCAGCAGGTGCGCGACCAGCGCGGTGGTGGTGCTCTTGCCCTTGGTACCGGTCACGCACACGGTATCGCGCACGATGCCATCAGCACCTGCATGCTCGGCAAACCACAGCGCGGTGCCACCGATGAAGGTGGTGCCCTGCTCCACTGCTTGCAGCGCGATCGGCTGATAGGGACTGATGCCGGGCGATTTGATCACCACGTCGAACGCCGCCAGCGCCTCGGCCGACGGCTCACCGCGAACGTCCAGCGCACCCTGCGTTTCCGCACGCGCCGCTTCGACCTCGGACGCCGGGCAGAACAGGCTCAATGCCAGCGTGGGCAGGCGCGCGCGCAGCACCGCAAACGCGGCACGGCCCTCACGGCCCCATCCCCACAGCGCAACGCGCTTTCCCTCAAGCTTCGAAATCTTCACGCACCCGTTCCCACAGCGCGGCCGGAACGCGGTGCTCGCCCTGCAGCTGCAGCAGCGGTGCCAGTTCCAGTTCGGCGGCATCCAGCTGCGGCTGGATCTCATTGCAGAAGCGCTTCACCAGCACGTCTTCCTTCCACTCCGGGCGCTGCGCCAGCGTCGCCATTGCCGCACGCGATTCGCGGCCTTCGCCCACGCACTCGAACGGCTTGTGGTCCTGGAATTCAAGCAGCGCATCAAAGCCACCGGCCTGCTCGGCATCGTCCAGCAGGTTGCGGCCGAAGATGCGCACCAGGCGCGTCTTGGGCATGAACGGAGCCAGCGCCAGGAACACGAAATGGCACTTCGGGCAGACACCGCACCAGCGGTTCACCGGACGCTCGCCGAGGATGTGGAAGTTGCGGTTGCAGCTGGAAAAATGCGCGTCGTAGAAGTCACTCTTGGCGAACTGGCGGGCCACCGCCAGCTCGGACATCGGGCGCAGCAGAGAGTAGTACTGCAGGTCGGCCGCCACGTACTTCTGCACATGGCTGCCGAACGCCTGCTCGCAGGCCCAGCCCTTGGACCACTGGTGATTCACTTCGCCGGTGCCTGGAATCTGGCTGCCGTAGCTGGCCGAGCGCTCGTTGGAGAACACGACCTGGTCCACGCCGTGCAGCAACGCGGCCAGCACCATGATCGCCGAATTCACCACCGTCACCGGGATATGGCCGTTCCAGGCGCCCTGGCGGTTCAGCTCGAACAGCTCCGGTGCCAGCGTGCGGCCCAGGTTCAATGTCGGCAGGCCGGTGCGCTCGGCGCACGCACGGATCAGCTGCGAGCCACCGATCCAGGTCACCGTCTCGTCCACGCCGGCACGGCGCAGCGCTTCGATGCTGACCAGCGAATCCTTGCCGCCGCCGATGGCCACCAGCGCGTGCGGCTGCAGGCCCAGCGCCGGCGCCTGCACGGCCTCGCCCTGCACCGGCAACCGGAAGCGGCCGCGCAGGTTCAGGCCGTTGCGGTAGGCGAATTCGCCCAGGCCGTTGAGGTAAATGGTCTCCACCAGCGCGGCGGTATCGGCATCGATGCTGTAGCTGTCGATGCTGACCGTATCCGGTACGCCGGCCTTGTAGTAGCTGACGCCGGCGATCAGGTGCAGCAGCTGCAGCGCGCGCTGCACCGCTGCCGCACGCGCCGGGTCCAGCACGAACGGGGCGCCGGGCACGGTGATGGTCTCCACCATCTCCGGGCCGTCATCGAAGGCGTAGACCAGCCGGGCCACGCCGGTATCCGCAGCGAAGTCGCAGCGGACGAAGCGGAAGCGGGAAACCTGGTGTTTGTCGAAAGCAGTCATGGTGTATCCGGTCAGGCACAGGCCCGCGCATGCGCGCGGGACGTGTCGGTGGGCGGGTGCAGGGTGCGGAAGGCAATCACTCGATCACGTCTTCGCGCGGCATCGCCCGCTGGTTGTAGGTGTTGGCCATCACATAGCCGTAGGCACCGGCATCGGCGATCAGCATCACGTCGTCCGGCGCAGTGGACACCGGCAGCTTGCGGCGCTTGCCGAACACATCGCTGGATTCGCAGATCGGCCCGACCACATCGAACGCCGCTTCGGCGTACCCCCCCTGCCGGCTGAGGTTCTCGATGTCATGCCAGGCGTCGTAAAGCGCCGGGCGCATCAACGTGTTCATGCCGGCATCCAGGCCCACGCGGCGCACGCCGTCCTTCTCCACCACCTGGGTGGCATGGGTCAGCAGCACGCCCGATTCGGCCACCAGGTAGCGACCCGGCTCGATCGCCAGGCGGAATGCCGGGTGCAGCGCCTTGACCTCGGCCAGGCCCTCGGCCCAGGCGTCCAGGTCGAACGGCTCGTCTTCGTCGCTGTACGGAATCGGCAGGCCGCCACCGATGTCGATGGTCTGCACGCTGCCGATGCGGCGGGCGAAACCGGCCAGCTCATCGCACATCAGGCGCCAGTGCTGCGCGGTTTCCACGCCGCTGCCCAGGTGTGCATGCAGGCCGACCACGCGGCTGCCCAGCTCGGTGGCCGCGCGAACGAACTCGTCCACGCGGGCGATCGGCAGGCCGAACTTGGAATCCTTGCCGCCGGTGCGGACCTTGGCATGGTGGCCTTCGCCCCGGCCCAGGTCGACGCGCAGCCACAGCTCGCGGTTGCGGAACAGGTCCGGCCAGCGCTGCAGCGCTTCCACGTTGTCGACGGTCACGGTCACGCCCAGGGCGAACGCCGCCTCGTACTCGCTGCGCGGGCAGAAGCTGGGAGTGAACAGCACGCGCCGCGGCGACAGCTCCGGCAGGTGCTGGAACACATGCTTGAGCTCGCCGTGCGACACGCACTCCAGGCCGAAGCCCTCCGCTTCCAGCAGCTGAAGGATGGCCGGGTGGCTGTTGGCCTTGATCGCGTAGTAGCGCTGGTCGATCGGCTTGATCGCGGCCAGCGCGCGGGCGCGGGCGCGCACCGTCGGCAGGTGGTAGACGTAGCGCGGCGTACCGGCATCGGCCAGCTGCAGCAGGTGCGCACGCTGGCCGCGCCACCACGGCGTGCCGCGCGGGCGCACGGTGCCGGCAATCTCGCGCCAGCGCGGGCCGAACACTTCGGTTTCTTCCACCGGCATCGCACCGCTGTCGATCAGCTCGGCATGCAGGATCGGCAGCAGGCCATCGGCATCGGCCTCGTCGATGACGAAGGTCAGGTTCAGGTCATTGGACGACTGCGAAATCATGTGCACGCGTTCGCGGCCGAACGTGGCCCACACGTCCGACAGCTTGTGCAGCAGCGAACGCATGCCACGGCCGACCAGGGTGATCGCCGCGCACGGCACGATCACCTTCACCTTGCAGATCTGCGACAGGTCGGCCGACAAGGCGGCCAGCACATCGGTGTTGACCAGGTTCTCGGACGGGTCCAGCGACACGGTGACGTTGGTTTCGGCCGAACCGATCAGGTCCACCGACAGGCCGTGCTTCTTGAACAGGTTGAACACATCGGCCAGGAAGCCGACCTGCTGCCACATGCCGATGCCTTCCATCGACACCAGCACGATGCCGTTGCGGCGGCTGATCGCCTTTACCCCGGGCACTGGAGCGGCGCTGCCGTCGATGCTGGTGCCCGGCAGTTCCGGGCGCTCGGTATCGAGGATGGCCATCGGCACGCCGGCGTCGCGGCACGGCTTGATCGAGCGCGGATGCAGCACCTTGGCGCCGGTGGTGGCGATTTCCTGCGCTTCGTAATAGTCCAGCCGGGTCAGCAGGCGCGCATCGGGCACGTCGCGCGGATTCGCACTGAACATGCCCGGCACATCGGTCCAGATCTCCACGCGGCTGGCGCCGAGCAGCGCGCCGAAGTACGCCGCCGAGGTATCCGAGCCACCGCGGCCGAGAATGGCGGTACCGCCGTCGGCATGCCGCGAAATGAAGCCCTGGGTGATCAGCAGGCGGGTCGGCTGCGCGCGGAAGCGCTGCATCCACTCCGCATCGGCACGCCACTGGCAGTTCACCGACAGTCGCTGCGACCACTCGCTCTGGTTCGGCTGCGGCGGCATTGCGTCCAGCCACTGGCGCGCGTCCATCCAGCCCATGTCCAGGCCCGAGGCGTGCAGATAGGCCGCGCCCAGGGTCGACGACAGCAGCTCACCCTGGCCCAGCACTTCGGCCTGCCAGGCGAGCGGACGGGTGGCCGCGCGCGCATCGTCGAGCAGGCCCTGCAGCGCCGCCAGGCGCTCGGCCAGCACCTCGCGGCCCAGGCCCAGCTCGGCCAGGAAGCCTTCATGGCGTTCGACCAGCGCTGCCACCCGGTCCCGGCTGTCGGGCGCACCATCGGCAATCGCGGTCAGTTCGTTGGTGACACCGGACAGCGCCGACACCACCACCAGCACGCGCGAGCCGGTCTCTTCCGCGCGTTTTTTCGCCAGCTTCCCGATCGTGTCCCAGCGGTGACGACGCGACACCGAGGTGCCGCCGAACTTCAGTACGATCCAACGATCGACAAGGGGGGAAGCTGACATGGATTGGCTATGTAGAATGTGGGGAAGCCGCCCTTGGGGGCGGAACCTTTGATTCTAAGCGCAATACCTCCGTAGATGGCCGTCCTTCGTTACCTGCAGCTCGATGTCTTCGCCCCCCGCCCCGGCACCGGCAATCCGCTGGGCGCGATCCTGGACGCCGACGCGCTCTCCAGCAGCCAGATGCAGGCCCTGGCCGCCTGGCTGAACCTGTCCGAGACCGTGTTCTTCCTGCGCCCCAGCGTGCCCGGCGCCGACTACCACATCCGCATCTTCACCCCGACCCGCGAGCTGGCGTTCGCCGGCCACCCGAGCGTCGGCGCGGCCTGGGCGGCGGTGACCTGCGAGCTGGCCCGACCGCGTGATGGCGCCCTGCTGCAGCAATGCGCGGCGGGACTGTTGCCGGTGCGGGTGAGCGGCCCGGCCGGGGCACTGGAAATCCAGCTGGCCAGCCCGCCGGCGCGGCAGCTGCCGACGGCCGCAGAGGGGGCACCTGAAGCACTGCTGGCACTGGCCGCCCGCGGGCACGTCCCCGAACTCTGGGACAACGGCGCACGCTGGTGGCTGCTGCCGCTGCGCGACGCCGCTGCTGTGCGCGGGCTGGCACCGGACATGGCTGCCCTGCGCGACTGGAGCCTGGCCACCGACGCCACCGGCGTGGCGGTGTTCGCCGACGAGGCCGGCAGCGGCCACGCCCGCGTGGTGCGCGCATTCTGCCCGGCCGATGCCGCCAGCGTGCCGGAAGATCCGGTCACCGGCAGCGCCAACGCGCTGATCGGCGCCTGGCTGCGGCAGCGCAATGCCCTGCCCGGCGTCGAGGGCCGCTACATTGCCAGCCAGGGCCGCGAAGTCGGCCGCGATGGCCGCGTACACGTCGAGGTGGATGCGCAGGGCACGGTCTGGATCGGCGGCCAGGTGCAGCCGGTCATCGACGGCCGCGTCCGCTGGTAGCGCACGAAAAAAAGGGGACGGAGGGAATTAAGTCGCTTATGGCACATGGGGCAAAAGCGACTTAATTCCCTCCGTCCCCTATTTGGTGCCCCGCGCTACGCTATGCCACCTGTTTACTGGAGTTCCTCCCCGATGACCACCCGCCGTTTCCTGCAGCTGGATGTGTTCTCCCCGCGCGCCGGTGCCGGCAATCCGCTGGCCGTGGTACTCGATGCCGAGGGCCTGGACGACGCCAGCATGCAGGCCATCGCGCGCTGGACGCGCCTGCCCGAAACCACCTTCGTGTTCCCGCCGCAGGCCGCCGGTGCCAGCTACCGGCTGCGCATGTTCAGCCCGCAGAAGGAAGTGCCGTTCGCCGGCCACCCCAGCGTCGGTACGGCGCATGCGGTGCTGCAGGCAGGCCTGGCCAAAGCCGTGGATGGCGTGCTGGTGCAGGACGGCATTGCCGGCGCCCTGCCCCTGCGCGTCAGCGGCGAGGGCGCGCAGCAGCGCATCGCCATCCGCACCCCGCGCGCGCAGCTGGCGGAGATCGCCGACGCCACCGACCCGCGCCTGCAGGCGGCGCTGAAGGACTGGCCGCTGGGCACGCTGCCGCCGGCGCGGATGCAGGGCGGACGCAGCTGGTGGCTGGTGCAGGTGGCCAATGAAGCGGCGTTGCGCGCTCTGCGCCCGGACTGGGACGCGGTGGCGGCGCTGGCCGAGTCCACCGACAGCATGGGCGTGTTCGCCTATGCCTTCAGCGAGGGCCGCGAGGGATTCGACCTGGCCGTGCGTGCCTTCGTCGGCAATGGCCGGCGCTTCGAGGACGCCGCCTCGGGTGCTGCCAATGCAGTGCTGGCCGCGTGGCTGGACCTGCGCCAGGCCCTGCCCCACGGCCGTGCACCGTTCGAAGTCAGCCAGGGCCGCGAGGTCGGCCACGATGCGCGCCTGACCCTGCGGGTCGATGAGGACGGCGAGGTCTGGTCGGGCGGCCAGGTGCAGACGGTGATTACCGGCACCCTTGATTGGTGATCGCGCTGGCGGCTGGTAGAGCCGAAGGCAGCGGCACGAGCCGCTGCCAACGTCGGACGCGACGGCCCGGAGGGTGGCGGCCAGGAAGGCCGCCATAACGCTGGCCGGCTGCTACATGGACCTCGGCATCATGCGGTTGCCGGCCAGCGACCGGCACTACCTCGGCTCAGCCCAGTTCGGCTTCCAGGCTGATCGGCACCGCACTGAGCGCCTTGGATACCGGGCAGTTCTGCTTGGCGTCATCGGCAATGGCGCGGAACTGCGCCGCGTCGATGCCGGGTACCACCGCTTTCACTTTCAGCCGGATCTGCGACAGCTGCGGGCCGCCTTCCAGCGACAGGTCGACCTTCGCCTCGGTGTCCAGCGAGGTCGGGGTGAAGCCGGCTTCGCCCAGCTTGGCCGACAGCGCCATGGTGAAGCAGCCCGCGTGCGCGGCGGCGATCAGCTCTTCCGGATTGGTACCCTTTTCGTCGCCAAAACGGCTGTTGAAGCCGTAGCGGGTCTTGTCCAGCAGCCCGCTCTGCGGCGTGCTCAACGCTCCCTTGCCCGACTTCAGATCGCCTTCCCAGTGCGCGGTGGCGTGTCGCGAGATTCCCATTGTGCTGCTCCTGCGTGGCGGTGATGAACGGTCACCCTCGCATGCCACGCGTTAGCCCTGCGTCGCTCCGCCGCAGGCCGGACGTCGTCCCCGCACCCGCACGTGGACACTTCCTCGCCAGCCCGGAGCGCATTTTTCCCTTGTTTTCAGTGGTTTCGCGCATCCGCTCGATGGACAGGGGCCGCTCACCGCGCGCGCCACTACGCCCCCATCCCCACCGCCGGCCATGTACTGAATCGGCCTGGATATGAAAAAACATGCACTTTCCGCGCTTCGGGCTATTGGCGGCGCCCCGGAGTTGCCCTACATTGCGCTTGCCGACGGGGTTCGGCGCCGACCAAACAACCAACCGTTCACGGAACAGGAAACCATGGCAAAGACCGCTAAGAAGGCTGCCCCGAAGAAGGCAGTGAAGAAAGTCGCGACGAAGGCAGCCGCCAAGCCGGCCGCTCCGAAGCCGATCAAGGAAGTGCTGACCAAGTCCGGCCTGGTTGCACACATCGCTGAAGCCTCCGGCGTCGTCGCCAAGGACGTCCGCGCTGTGCTGGCCTCGCTGGAAAGCGCCGTCGCCTCCTCCGTGCACAAGAAGGGCGCAGGCTCCTTCACCCTGCCGGGCCTGCTGAAGATCACCACCGTCAATGTGCCGGCCAAGCCGAAGCGCAAGGGCATCAACCCGTTCACCAAGGAAGAGCAGTGGTTCGCCGCCAAGCCGGCCACCACCAAGCTGAAGGTGCGTCCGCTGAAGAAGCTGAAGGACGCCGCGCTCTAAGCGCGCGCCCGACGCGGATTCCGACGGGACGGCTCTGGCCGTCCCGTTTTTTTTTGCGCGCGCCCTGCGGGGAATCCGCGCCATGCGCGGGACGTCGCCCCGGAGCAATCCGCAACACAGCGTTGCCGCACGCTGGGCGATCCCCGTTCAAGCCCGTCGCCATTGGCCGGGCGGCGCCCCGGCAGGCGCTGGAACGTACCGGGTGGAACACTGCGTGCAGCGGTGGCCGTCGCCGCCGGCCGTGGCCTTGCCTATGGTGGGCACATCCTCTACAGCTACGGCGAGCACATCCTCATGGCCAGCCCCTCCACCCGCTACCGGATCTCGGTGACCCCGATCGAAAAGGACGGGCTGCAGTGCACCGGGCGCTGCACCATCGAACTGGAACATCGCGCCAGCCGCGACCTGATGCGCCTGCTGGAAGCGGCCCCGCGTACCGCCGGCATCAGCGGCGACGAGCGCGCGACGCTGGTGATCGCCACCCAGCTGCTGCGCGACATCGTGCAGCGCCACGCCGGGACCGACGGCCACGCATTGGCGGCCATCGCCGCCCAGGTGCTGCCGGCGCTGGACGCGCTGGAGCAGCTGCCCTCCTCGCGCTGATCCCCGCCCAATCGGTACACTGCCGCGCCACGGTTGCCTCGGGGAGGAGGCAGGCATGCGCAGGGCCCTGTTCCAGATCATCCCGCTACTGATCGCCCCCTGGGTGCTGCCGGGCTGCTCGCGCCCGGCCGCCGAGCTAACCGGCGAACGCGCCCACGCGTCCGAGGACGTTGCGGCCACTGCGGCCACCGACCCGGCGCTTGGCCCGCAGGCGCCGGCGCTGCAGGCAAGCGACATCCCGCTGCTGGCTGCCGTCGACGACGGCGCAGAGCCGCCTTCGACGATGCTCAACCGCTACGTCGCCGCACTGCTCAACCGCGACCGCGCCGCCAGTGACGCCGCCTGGACGATTCCGCCCGGCGATCCACGGCGCGCCGACGACGCCGCGCTGCGGCAGCTGCAGGACCTGCGCACCCTGCGCCTGCACAGCGATCCCCCGATCGCGCGCGATGATCGGCAGCCACCGCAGCTGCTTGAGGTGCCGGTGCAGGTCCGCGCGGTCACCGCCAACGGCACCTTCCGCTTCAGCGGCTGGTACCGCGTGCAGCCCAGCAGCGATGGCAGTGCCTGGCAGATCCACTCGGCACAACTGCGCCCAACGCTGGACTGAACCGTTGCAGCAGCATGCACGCGCGATTCAGCCTGCGCGGCTACTCTTTGATCCACTCCATCCTGCTCACCGGTCACTGCCATGCGCCTGCGTTCCCTGATGACCCGCCTCGCGGCCTCCACCGTGCTGATCGCTGCGGCGATCGGCGCACAGGCCGCCCCTTCCATCTCCGGCCGCGAACTGTCGGTCGGCGCCAGCGATGTGCAGCAGTACCTGGACGGTAGCTTCCCGCGCACCCAGGACGCCCTCGGCGGCCTGATCGCGCTGACCATGAGCCACCCACAGCTGAGCCTGCCGGCCGGCGAACGGTTGAACCTGGGCATGGATGTGGCGCTGGCCACTGCCGGCGGCAGTCCGGCCAAACTGGGCTCGGTCAAGCTCAGCAGCGGCCTGCGCTATGACGCGCAGACCCAGGGCTTCCACCTGCAGCAACCGAGCGTGGACGATTTCACCCCGGCCAACCAGGGCGGCCGCCTCGACTCGCGCACCCGCAGCCTGCTCAACGCGTGGCTGAGCGACTACGCCCAGCGTGAGCCGATCTACAAGCTGGACCCGGCCGTGGCCGGCCTGCTCGGCGCGCTGCAGGTGCAGTCGGCCCAGGTGAAGAACGGCAAGCTGGTGGTCACGTTCAACCAGAACCTGGGCAACCTGGTGCCGTCAGGCGTACTGGGCAAGTAAGGTCGTACCGGGTCAATCAGGTAGTGCCGGGTCAATGAGGTAGTGCCGGCCGCTGGCCGGCAGCGCAGTGACTGCATCTGCCGGCCAGCGGCCGGCACTACCGGTACGCGTCAGGCGGCAAGCGCTTTCACCACCGCCTCGCTGAAGGCCGGAATGTCGTCCGGCTTGCGACTGGTGATGACGTTGCCGTCGACCACCACCTCGGCATCGCGCCATTTCGCACCCGCGTTCGCCAGATCCTGCTGCAGGGACGGCCAGGAGGTCAGCTCGCGGCCATCGGCCAGGCCGCTGTTGATCAGCAGCCACGGGCCATGGCAGATCGCCGCCACAGGCTTGCCGGCTTCATCCACCGAGCGGATGAAACCGAGCACGGCGTCATCGGTACGCAACGTGTCCGGATTGATGACGCCCCCAGGCAGCACCAGGGCATCGAAGCGCGCCGGATCCGCCTCATCCAGCGGAATGTCGACCGCGACAGCGTCGCCCCAGTTCTTCTCTTTCCAGCCCTTGATGGTCGCTTCCTTCGCGGGCGACACCACGCTGACCCGCGCGCCCTCCGCTTCCAGCAGCCGCTTGGGCTCGGTCAGCTCGGACTGCTCGAAGCCGTGGGTGGCCAGGATGGCGATCTGCTTGCCCTTCAATCGTTCTGCCATGGGTGCACTCCAGTTGGGGAGCGCACAGCGTGGACGAACCTGCCTTGCACGGCGGTGACCCTGCCGTGCACGGCAGGTGGAGAGCATCCGTGCCGGCCAGCGGTCGGCACCGCCGGAAAGGTCAGCGCTTGGGCTGCAGCATGGTGCCGGTGCACTTGGGCGAGCCGCAGCGGCACTCCCAGATCTTCTTCAGCTTGGCGGTGTGGCGCTCGGCCAGGGTGATGCCGTAGTTGTAGGTCAGTTCCTCGCCGGGCGTGATGTCGCGCAGCGCCTCGATGAACACCTTGTCGCCGCGGCTGTCGCCGTCCTCGTCTTCCTCGATCACGGCCTCGCAGTTCGGGTCGCAGCTATGGTTGATCCAGCGCGCATCGTTGCCCTTGTAGTTGGCATCGATCACCCAGTCATCGTTGAGGGTGAACAGGAAGGTATGGCCGCTTTCGACGTCGCCGCTGTCATCGGCATCAACGTCGCCGTGGCTGCGCAGCAGGCCCTTGTACTGGATCACGCGCTCGCCCTGCTTGATCGGGGCCACGGCGAACACGCCGTTGCCATGGATGGCGGACTTGCGGGCTTGGATCTTCTTCGGCATCGGCACGGGCTGTTTGCAGCGGATGGAACCTTGATTCTCGCCCATTCCGGGTGATTTGCGAAAATCACCCCGTTGGCGCAGGATTGCGGCCCGGCAACGGCCCCGGCGTGTCCTCCCCGCCCGGCCCCAGCGCCGGCTGAATGCCCGGGTTGGATGGTGGCGAATAAAAGCGTACAATTTCAGTCCGCTTTAAGAACCACTCGCATCCCCATGTTGCGCGTCACCAAGCTCACCGATTACGCCACCGTCGTGCTGACCGTGCTCGCCGCCCGTCCGGGCGAGGTGCTCAGCGCCACCGAGCTGGCCGAATTCACCGGCCTGGAGCCGCCCACCGTCAGCAAGGTCCTCAAGCCGCTGGCCCAGGCCGGCCTGGTCGAAGGCCTGCGCGGCGTCCGTGGTGGCTACCGGCTGACCCGCCCGGCGATCGAGATCTCGCTGTTCGAGGTGGTCGAAGCAATGGAAGGGCCGCTGGCCCTGACCGAATGCAGCCACGACCACCACCAGTGCGGCATGGCGCCCAAGTGCGGCGCGCGCAGCAGCTGGCGACTGATCAACGACGTGGTCTCCGAGGCCCTGCGCGATGTCACCCTCGCCCAGATCCTGCCCCCTCTTCCCCTTGCCGATGACGAACAGCGCCGCACCATCGCTGTCGATGTCGTCTCCTGATCCACAGGCAGCCCCCATGGCCACCGAAACCATCGAAAACGTCGCCCACGACGACACGCCCAACCGCGAGATCCACGAACAGCTCGGCCGCAAGTATTCGGCTGGCTTCATCACCGAGATCGAATCGGACTCCCTGCCCCCGGGCCTGGACGAGGACACCATCCGTGCCCTGTCGGCCAAGAAGGAGGAGCCGGAGTGGATGACGCAGTGGCGCCTGGACGCCTACCGCCACTTCCTGACCCTGCCGATGCCGGACTGGGCCAAGCTGGAGATCGCGCCGATCGACCTGCAGGCGCTGAGCTACTACTCCGCGCCGAAGGGCCCGAAGTACGCCTCGCTGGATGACGTGCCGAAGGAACTGCTCGACACCTACGACAAGCTGGGCGTGCCGCTGCACGAACGCGCCAAGCTTGCCGGCGTGGCGGTGGATGCGGTGTTCGACTCGGTGTCCGTCGGCACCACCTTCCGCAAGGAACTGGCCGAGAAGGGCGTGATCTTCTGCTCGATGTCCGAGGCGATCAAGGAACACCCGGAGCTGGTGCGCCAGTACCTGGGCACCGTGGTGCCGGTCGGTGACAACTACTTCGCCGCGCTCAATTCGGCGGTGTTCTCCGATGGCAGCTTCGTGTTCATTCCCAAGGGCGTGCGCTGCCCGATGGAGCTGAGCACCTACTTCCGCATCAACGCCGGCCACACCGGCCAGTTCGAGCGCACCCTGATCGTGTGCGAGGACAAGGCCTACGTGTCCTACCTGGAAGGCTGCACCGCGCCGATGCGCGACGAGAACCAGCTGCACGCCGCAGTGGTCGAGCTGGTGGCACTGGAAGACGCCGAGATCAAGTACTCCACGGTGCAGAACTGGTACCCGGGCGACGAGAACGGCGTCGGCGGCATCTACAACTTCGTCACCAAGCGAGCCGAATGCCGTGGCGCGCGCAGCAAGGTCACCTGGACCCAGGTCGAGACCGGTTCGGCGATCACCTGGAAGTACCCGTCCTGCGTGCTGCTGGGCGACGACTCGGTCGGTGAGTTCCACTCCGTGGCACTGACCCACCACCGCCAGCAGGCCGACACCGGCACCAAGATGATCCACGTCGGCAAGCGCACCAAGAGCAAGATCGTCAGCAAGGGCATCAGCGCCGGCCGCGGCCAGAACACCTACCGCGGCCTGGTGCGGGTGGACCGCAACGCCGACGGCGCGCGCAACTACACCCAGTGCGACTCGCTGCTGATCGGCAAGCAGTGCGGCGCGCACACCTTCCCCTATATCGAGGTGAAGAACCCGGGCGCCACCGTTGAGCACGAGGCCACCACCTCCAAGATCTCCGACGACCAGCTGTTCTACTGCCGCGCCCGTGGCATCAGCCAGGAAGACGCGGTGTCGATGATCGTCGACGGCTTCTGCAAGCAGGTGTTCCGCGAACTGCCGATGGAGTTCGCGGTGGAAGCCAAGAAGCTGCTGGAAGTCTCGCTGGAAGGTTCGGTGGGCTGAGCGCCCGCCCCTGCCCCTCGCAAACGCATTCTCTTTACCGGCGGGCCCTGGCCCGCCCCACGGAAATCCCCACCATGCTGAAGATCGAAAACCTCCACGCCCGCATCGGCGGCAAGGAAATCCTCAAGGGCCTGTCGCTGGATGTGAAGCCCGGCCAGGTGCACGCCATCATGGGCCCGAACGGCGCCGGCAAGTCCACCCTGGGCAATGTCCTGGCCGGCCGCGATGGCTACGAAGTGACCGAAGGCCGCGTGCAGTTCGACGGCGTCGACCTGCTGGAGCTGGACCCGGAAGCGCGCGCCGCCGCCGGCCTGTTCCTGGCGTTCCAGTACCCGGTGGAGATCCCGGGCGTGAACAACACCTACTTCCTGCGCGCGGCACTGAACGCCCAGCGCAAGGCGCGCGGCGAGGAAGAACTCGATTCCATGCAGTTCCTCAAGCTGGTGCGCCAGAAGCTGGCCGTGCTGCACCTGAAGGACGAGCTGCTGCACCGTGGCGTGAACGAAGGCTTCTCCGGTGGCGAGAAGAAGCGCAACGAGATCTTCCAGCTGGCCGTGCTGGAACCGAAGCTGGCGATCCTGGACGAGACCGACTCGGGCCTGGACATCGACGCGCTGAAGAGCGTGGCCGACGGTGTCAACGCACTGCGCGGCACCGACCGCTCGTTCCTGGTCATCACCCACTACCAGCGCCTGCTGGACTACATCAAGCCGGACGTGGTGCACGTGCTGGCCGATGGCCGCATCGTCAAGACCGGTGGCCCCGAGCTGGCACTGGAACTGGAAGCGCACGGCTATGATTTCCTGAAGGACCGGGTCGTGCCCGAGGCGGCGGTCTGATGAGCGCCCTGCTTGATTCGATGGCCCAGGCCTTCTGCGGCAGCGATGCGCGCCGCGAAGTGCTGGATGCGGCCCTGCGTGACGGCCTGCCGGCCGCCCGCAACGAGGCCTGGAAGTACACCTCGCTGCGGCAGCTGGAACGCCGTGCGTTCGCTGCGGCACCGCTGCAGGCACCGGTGCTGGACGCCGCGCTGCTGGACGACATCCCGGCACCGCGCCTGGTGTTCGTCAACGGCCGCCTGGACGCCGCGCTGAGCGACGTGCAGGCGCTGCCGGACGGCGTGCAGCTGCAGCCGCTGTCGGCCGCACTGGCCTCCGGCGGAGACGCGGTGCGTTTCCTTGGCCGCCGCTACGAGCGCAGCGAAGAGATCTTCGCCCGGCTCAACGCCGCACTGGCCGATGAAGGCGTCGTGCTGCGCGTGGATGAAGGCGTGCAGGTCGAGACGCCGCTGCAGCTGGTGTTTGCCAGCGTCGCCGGCGACACCGACCTGGCCTGGCATCACCGCCACCTGATCGAACTGCGCGCCGGCGCCAGCCTGGGTGTGGTCGAGCACCGCTTCAGCGTCGGTGATTCCACCCACCTGGACAACACCGTGCTGCATGCCCATGTTGCCCGTGATGCCGTACTCAAGCACGCCCGCGTGCAGGCCGGCAGCGCACGCCAGACCAGCTTCCTGCGCACCGACGCGGTGCTGGCCCGCGACGCGCAGTACCACCGCGTTGACCTGGAACTGGGCGCCGCGCTCAGCCGCCATGAATTGAACGTCCGCCTGGAAGGCGACAACGCCCAGCTGACCGCCAATGGCGTGCTGCTCGGCAACGGCCGCCGCCACGTCGAAACCCGCCTGGGCATCGACCACATCGCGCGCGATACCGCCTGCGAATTGCTGTGGCGCGGCGTCGCCGCCAACCGCAGCCGCGTGGTGTTCCATGGTGGCATCCAGATCCGCGAAGGTGCCGACGGCACCGACGCGAACCTGTCCAACAAGAACCTGCTGCTGTCGGCCGATGCCGAGATCGACACCCAGCCGACGCTGGTGATCGACGCCGATGAAGTGAAGGCCGCGCACGGCGCGACCGTCGGCCAGCTCGATGCCAACGCGCTGTTCTACCTGCGCTCGCGCGGGCTGCCGCAGGCACAGGCGCAGGCCCTGCTGAGCGCCGCGTTCTGCCACGAACCGCTGAAGATCCTGCCGGACGCGCTGCGTGCGCAGCTGGCACGCCGCCTGGACAAGGCCCTGGCCGAGGCAGGTGTGGCATGAACCTGTCCACCCCGCGCCCGATCGAAGAACGCACCGGCGCCCCCGACTGGGACCGCGTCCGCCTCGACTTCCCGCTGCTGATGCGGGAAGTGCACGGCAAGCCGCTGGTCTATTTCGACAATGCCAACACCGGCCAGAAGCCGGTGCAGGTGATCGGCGCGGTGGACGAGTTCTACCGCCGCTACAACGCCAACGTCAGCCGCGCGGTGCATGCGCTGGGCAGCGAGGCCACCGACGCCTACGAAGGCGCGCGCAACACGCTGGCGCGCTTCCTCAACGTGCGCCCCAGCGAGCTGGTGCTGTGCAGCGGCACCACCTTCGCCATCAACCTGGTGGCGTACTCGTGGGCGCTGCCGCGGCTGAAGGCCGGTGATGTGATCCTGGTGTCGCGCATGGAGCACCACGCCAACATCGTGCCGTGGCAGCTGGTCGCGCAGCGTACCGGTGCCA
Source organism: Stenotrophomonas sp. YJH_SMC_29 (assembly GCF_059371235.1). Taxonomy (NCBI): domain Bacteria; kingdom Pseudomonadati; phylum Pseudomonadota; class Gammaproteobacteria; order Lysobacterales; family Lysobacteraceae; genus Stenotrophomonas; species Stenotrophomonas sp. YJH_SMC_29. The sequence continues at coordinate 99,716 of NZ_JCAFUK010000005.1, forward strand.
CCATCCGCGTGGCCGAGATCACGCCTGACGGCGCACTGGACCTGGATGCGCTGCGCGCGGCGATGACCCCGGAGGTCAAACTGCTGGCGGTCACCCATGTCTCCAACGTGCTGGGCACGGTCAACCCGGTGCGCGAGATCTGCCGCGAGGCGCGCAAGCGCGGCATCATCACCGTGGTCGACGGCTCGCAGGCCGTGCCACACCGCAAGGTCGACGTCGCCGCGATCGGCTGCGACTTCTACGCGATCACCGGCCACAAGATGTGCGGCCCGACCGGCACCGGCGCCTTGTGGGCGCGCCGCGAGCACCTGGACGCGATGCCGCCGTTCCTCGGTGGCGGCGAGATGATCAAGGAAGTCAGCTTCGACGGCACCGTGTTCAACGATGCCCCGCACAAATTCGAAGCCGGCACCCCGAACATCGCCGGCTTCATCGGCCTGGGCGTGGCTGCCGACTACCTGCAGAACGTCGGCCTGGACCATGTGGAAGCACGCGAAGCCGAGCTGCTGGCGCACTTCACCGAAGAGCTGCGCAGCGTTGATGGCCTGCGCATCATCGGCGAAGCGCCGGAGAAGGCTGCGGTGGTCTCGTTCCTGATCGATGGCGCGCATGCGCACGATCTGGCCACCCTTCTGGATCTGGAAGGCGTGGCCGTGCGCTCGGGCCAGCACTGCGCACACCCGCTGCTTCAGTACTTCGGCGTCGCGGCTACCTGCCGAGCTTCGCTGGCGTTCTACAACACGCATGCCGAGATCGAGCGGTTCATGACCGCGCTGACCAAGGTACGGAAGCTGTTGGGCTGAGGATTCGCGAGAATCAGGGAAGTATGAGAACGCCGCAGGAAACTGCGGCGTTTTTTATTGCGCACCACCAACTCTGCATTCACTTCCCGCGCCCTATCCACAGGGCGCGAATGTATTACCTCATCCATATCAGCATGAATCTTCTGAGATGAGGAGCTGTCGTGGTCCTGATTGGCTGCCCGAAGAAGACAACCGCGCTCCTGCACACAGGAGGCAAGAAGCGGCATCGATAAGGCAGCAAATAAAAAAATTATGATCTTCATCGAAACCGAACCCTGTCACTTCCCCGAGGGTTGCTTTTCAAGACGCCTTGCGTCGAGCCGCCCTTGGATCCTGAAGAACCCCTTGAAATTGCCAAGTCGATGCCGAGAGGTCGTATCGTTACTCAGCATCGCATCGGCGAAGCGCTGGAGAAGGCTGCCGTAGTCTCGTTCCTGAACGATGGCGCACTTGCACATGACCTAGCCACCCTGCTCGACTTGGCACGCCGAGATCGAGCGATTCATGACCGCATTGACCACGGTGCGCAAGTTGCTGGGATGAGGATTCGCCGGAGTCAAGGACGTGCGAGAACACCACGGGAAACCGTGGCTTTCTTGTTTTCAGCGACTACCTACTCTGCCATGCCGCACGACGATCAAGAATGACATCTGCCAAGGCGGCGTCAGCTGCGAATACGCTGATAGCAGCCTCAACGGCAACCGCGAAACATGTCGACCATGCATCAACGCTTGCCGCCACCCCATACCGAGTCGTAAAGCCCCAGCATGAGAAGCACCATGAAGGAAGTCATCCCCAAGTACAGAAATAGGCTCGCCAGCCGATGCGAGTCACAAACACTCTTACTCAAGATCACTCCATCCAAGCGCCCTCTTTTCACTGCGCGGAGCCGTTGATAGGCGCCTTCAAATGCCCAAGAAACTCCCGGACGTTTGCGCCTGCTCAACTCCGGATGATCACGCTCCAGTCTCACCTTAAACTCGTGAAGAAGGTAGAAATATGCTGGATAGAAGATGATGATTCCCAGAATTGAAAGCAAGAACAACCAGCTCATAGCTCTTTCTCCCATCCCCCCATTGCGGGAGGCTTGACTATTGCCTGTCCACCAAAGCCACCGCCAGCAGAAACCGACAGAGACCCTCCGCCGTGATCATTGAAACGGGCACTCAAACCAATAGCGAGGCCATCGCCTATTCGCACTTTAAAGTATCCCAGAGGGTTACCCTTAAGCGCCAGATCAGTTGTCCCTTTGGGGTCACCCCAAGAGAACACCTTGAAATTCGCCTGGGCACCGATGAATCCGCCCAAGCCCATCACTTTGTAAACGCCTAGCCGGTCACTTTGCCACGGGCGCGTCGTCTTGGTCGCGGTAGCCTCCGCGCCAAGACCCAGGGCAAGAGAGCCACTTGCTGTGAACGACGTCCTTCTGATTGCGCGCTCCCCGGTATTTTCGATCAGTTCACCCATACTCCCCGCAGGAGGAATTGAAGGCTCCGAATTTCTGTTTCCTGCCGAAATCCTTGGCCCACCAATGCTGCCACCACGCTCCCCCCCTTTGTCCAGCCTGCACCCCGTGTCCTTTCCGCATGCTTGCCGCCCATCAGGATCAGTAAACGCGTATGGATTACTGTGCGCGTAGTGATACCGTCCGAACGCAACTTCTGTAGCAGCAACGGGATCGACAGAAAGAAACGCGCTCGCCTCTGGATCGTAATACCGCTGCTGCATGTAACTCAGCCCGGTCCCGGAGTCCGTCACATGCCCCGTATATCCCGGCCCATCCTTCAACGGCCGATTCACCACCGCGCCATACGGTTCATACACCGTACGCTCGATGACATTTCCGCTGGCATCGGTGATCGCCACCGGTGAACCCAGTGCATCAGTGTGGATGTACTCGACGACTTCCTGTGCGGCCGCCGGAGCCACACAGGCCGCCAGCACCACCACCACGAGCACCGCCCGAATCAACAGCAAAGAGAGTCCATTCATGGCTTAGTCCCAGCTCAGTACGCCGCGGGTGACGGGATGGTCGGCCGACCACGGCGAGCAACCACCGGCATTGCAGGCACGCACGCGATAGTCACCAGCACAGTAGGTATTGCCGTCCGCACTCACATAAGCGTTCGGCCCGGTATACAGGCGCTTTCCACCGCCACCACTCTCAAGCTGGTACTCGGTCGCATCGGCCACTTGGCTCCAGCCTACCGAGCACTGCACCTGATACGGTGCCTTGCGGGTGGTCAACCATTCGGCAAGGTAGAAGCTGGGCGTGCCAGGCGGAAGTGCGACCACAACCGTCGCAATGCCTGAATAGGGGCTACATCCGGCGAAATTGCACGCCCTTACCCGATACGCATAGCTACCCTTACCACGGCTGGCACCAAAGCTGTTCCCGCCGCCGTTATGCACCACCGTCCAGCCACCACCGTTGGCACTCTCCTCCAGCACGAAGCTCTCGCTGTTGGCCGGCACCGACCAGCTCAGGCTGTACTGCGGCACGTTCGCCAGGCCCGGCGCGCTGATCACCGGCTCGATCGTCGGCGGCCCGATCACCGCTACCGCCGCCGTGGCCGACCACGGCCCGCAGCCCGCGCCATTGCAGGCAGCAACCCGATAGCCATAGTTGCCCATGCCGCGCGCAGCGGTGGCATAGGAACCTGCTTCGCCGTCGAACAGCGTGACCCATCCGCCACCATTGCTGCTTTCCTGCAGGGTGTAGCGCGTGGCACCAGCCACCCCGTTCCAGCCAATGCCGATACTGCCCGGCGCAGCGCGTGCTGGCGCAGAGAGACCTGGCGCAGTGGCAGGCGGATACACCACCGTCACCGCAGCCGTGGCGCCGTATCCCGTGCACCCCACCGGGTTACATGCGCGAACCCGGTAGTTGTAGCCTCCCGCTGCCTTGCCACTGAAGGCCTTGGACTGACCGATGGCGTTATGTACCTGGACCCAGGCGCCACCATTGGCGCTTTCCTCCAGCTCATAGCGCTCGGCACCGGATGCCGCAGACCATGCAACGCTGTAACTGCCATTGAAGGCTGTGGCAGGCACGTTCAAGGTCGGCACGATGGATGGCGCCAGTGCCACGGCCACTGATGCGACATTGCTCCATCCGCCGCACACCGCCCGGCAGCCGCGCACCCGGAACTGATAGGTTCCCGTGACCAGGCCGGTGCTGGTGAACGATTGCGCCGCGCCATCGAAGACCGTGCTCCAGGTGCCCGCAAGGGCACGCTGCAGCTCATACCGGTTGGCACCACCGGCCGGGCTCCAGGTCAGGTTCACGCTGCCTTGGGTGATGTAGCCCGGCGCACTCAGCGCGGGAACGCTGGGTGCGGCTTCGCCATGCACCTGGGACACCAGGCTGCCTGACAGGTAGAGATAGTCGGTCTGTTTGCCGGTACGTTCGTTGCGCTGGAATCGCAGCACACCGCCGTTGTCGTAGAACGAATAGATCGCCCCCTTGCCACTGGCGCTGGCCTTCACCCGGCGCCCGTGGGCGTCGTACTCGTAACTCTCTGCTGTCCCCGCCGCGCGCAGCCGGTTGCCGTAGTCAAACGTGAAAGCTTGACCATTGCGCACCGAAAGATTGCCCTGCACGTCATAGCCAAGACCGGTCACTGTCGCCCCGGTTCCGGTTTCGATCACATTGACCAGCCGATTGGTCGGATCGAAATAGTGCGTACGATCGCGACTGCCGACCTTGGCACGACGCAGGTTGTCCAGCGCGTCGTACTCATACAGCGCGTTGCCGAAGCCCGGCGCAGTGACCGTCCGCAACCGGTCCAGGCCGTCATAGGTCATGTCCCGGTTGCCGGGCGCCCCGGGCAGGCCATCGGAAATGGCCATCACGTTGCCCCCAGCATCGTAGTCGTAGCTGTCATCCAGCACTGCGGCCGCTGCGGTGGCATCGCGGCTGCGGTCGGGCAGCCCGCGGGCATTCTGGGTCAACGTGTGCACGATCCCGTTGCCATAGACGAAGCGGGCCAGCGCGCCGTTGGCGAAGTAACTGGCCTCCTTTGCATAGCCGCCGACCGTCGTCGCCCGACCCAGTGCATCCGGCGCATAGCTGACGACACGCCCACCCGGATAGGTATTGCTGGCCAGCGTGCCGTTGGCATCGTAGCCATAGGCCAGGCTCAGGCTTCCCAGATCCGGATGCTGCAGGGTTTCGCCGCTGAGCAGGCGGCGGCGGTTGTACTGGTAGCGGTTGACGACCATCGGCCGGGCCGGGTCGTTCTGCGTACTGATCTCGGCAGGCAGACCATCAGGTGCGTAGGACCAGTTCTGATTTCCACGCCCATCCGGGAAGATCAGGGTCGACAAGCGGTTGGCGGCGTCGTAACTACGCTTCACCGCACGTCCACTGGCCAGCGCTTCATTGCGATTGCAGTCGGTGGTACTGGTCAAACCCGTGCCGGCCGCCGACCACAGCACGTTGCCTGCCGCGTCGTAGTCCTGCACGGTCGCACCGGTTTCCGGTTCGATGGTCTTGCACAGCTGCTGGTAGCCGTCATAGATGTAGCGGCGGGTCAGCGACTGGCTGCCGTCTGCACTGCGGCGGGTGATCGCCAGCGGCTTGCCCAACGTGTCTCGCTGGATCTCGGTCACCACGCCTTCCGGGTGCTGCAGCGTCAGCGGCATCTCGTAGCTGGGCTGGTCGTAGGCAAGGTGACGTGTCGTCGTCGCCTGGCCGCGCGGGTTGGTCACTTTCACCGACAGGTTGCCCACGTACTCGGTGCGGGTAACCAGTGCCCCCAGCTCGGACGATTGACTGACCACGGTGGGGCGGCCCAACGCGTCGTACTGCGTCGTGGTGCCGGCCAGGGCGGCATTGATATCGGAGAGCTGCCGCGTGGGATACGAGGCAAACACGGTCTTGCCGCTGGTGTCGTAGCGGGTCACCACGGCACTGTCCAGCACGTTGTTGGCGTTTTCGGTTACCAGCACCGGGCGGAACATCGCATCCAGGTAGGTATCGGTGCGCCGCCCGCCCTGCGTGCGGGAGTGCTTCCATGCACCGGCGGGAACCCCCAGCTGCGCGCTACCCAGTCGCTGCAGGTCCATGGTTACGCCATTCCAGTTCACGCTGTCGCCGCCAGGGAACTGCTGGCTGCGCAGCCTGCCCATGCTGTCGTAGCTGAAGCTGGTGGTTGCGCCGGTTTCGTCGGTCAGCGAGGTGATCCAACCGTTGTCGTCGACGACAACCGTGCGCACCGCACCATTGGGCGCTTCGGGCGTGGCCGGCAGGCGGAGCTGCTGCGGAACACCACGCTTCCATCCCGACAGATGGCTGGTATTTCCAAGGCCATCGGCCACCGATGCAACCGTGCCGTCGGCTGCGTAGGTCACCTGCTGGGCCAGGCGGCCAAATGCGTAGGCGCGCAGCGGCAGCGCTTTGGTCGTATCGAATTCGGTGCGGGACTGCTCGATGCCGTTGAGCACACTGCGCGCCGTCTGGCCGTTCACCCATAGCGCGGGATTGTCGTAGTAGCTGGTACTGCTGGTGCGACTCTGTCCAGCGGAATTCGCTTCGACGACGGAAACTTCGCGGACGAAGGCATCAAAGGCCTGCACCGTACGGGTGAACTGCACGCCGTCCTGATTGATGATCGTGCTCTGCACTGGGCGGTTCAGATGCTCTCCCAGCTCCGTGGCCCCGTACTTGAGGTTCCGACCCGCCTCGCGCGGGAACGGTGCGCTGGCAAGCTGCGCGTCCGGGTAGTAGTTACTGCGCTCGGTTCGAACCACCGCGCCACCAGAGCTGGTTGTCGTCGACAGCAGCAGACCGTCGTTATAGCCAACTTCCTTTCCGAATTCGTATGTCCGGATCGTGCCATCCGGCAGGGTTTCAATCGTTATCTTGGGCTCTGCCTGCCCCACCGGGATTGCCGGCCACCCAGCCTGGTCGACTCTCCTGTCGTACTCCCACCCCAGATTGGTGTACTGATAGCTCCACTCCGCCGTGGGCATCCCCGGGCCACTTATCCGCTTTGCCACCAGCGACATCGCGTCCCGATAGATAGGCGTGAGATTCCACCCGTCGGCCAGCAACTGGTCGTCGCCGGAAGTCTGGCAGTTGAACGGAACATTCTTGCGGCCATGCCGGAAAGGTCGGAACACGAAGGTTCCTACCGCGCCTGATGGGTGCGTGATGGAGGCTGCAACCTCGGTCTGCACAATCTTGTTCGTCTTCGCGCAAAGAGCCGGGACCTCCATATAGGCCCAAACGTCCTGCCCGGTGTACTCCTGGTACTTCTTCGTCACATTGACAGGCGGCAGGTTGTAGCTCCACGCCGTCCCGTCCGGCAGCGTCACCGACTGCAACACACCGGCCGGGGTGTAGCCATAGGACCAGGTTCGGCCTGCTGCGGTTGCCGTTGCGATGCGCCCCTGGGAGTCATAGGCAAGGGTGATGCTGCGCCCATCGTTGGCAACGATTCGATCCAGCCGCCCGCCGCTCCATTCGTACCGGACCCAATTGCCGAAACGATCGACAACCTGTGATGGATAGAGGAAGACCTTTTTCCGTTTCAACGTGGCATGGGTGATGGTGTCGTAGGGCTGGAGAACGGCAGACTCGTTCTCGCGCGCCACCATCCAGTCGAAGTAGTACTTGGTTCCGTCTGGCGCGTGCCCTAGGAAACCCTCGCCCGGCTGGCCGCTCTTGAGCGCACTGAGGCAGGAGAAGAACCATCCCCCTTTTGTGTTCCAGGGGGTTGGCGTGCCAACCTGGGGCGTTGGCTGGCGCGCGTCCCCGCTGCCCGCCAGGACGGTTTCACCGCCTCCGCCCGGCAATGAAAGCCTCACCCCCTCCCAATAGGTGTGCGGAGCAAAACTGATGGTCTGGGTCTGCTTGTAATTCCAGACATCCAGCGACGGGGGTGCGGAAACTGTCGAGCAACGGGCGCTTGGCGTCCAATGCCCGCCGATCGCGGTTTCGGGCTGGTCTCCGTAGGTGCCTGAAAGCGATGGAATGTCGAGATCCCAGTTTCCATATTCCTTGTCATTTGCACTGCCGCTGACATCCCCGTAACTGCGGCTGAGCGATACCGCGAGCCCACTGTTGCCCGGAATCGAAATATCCGTAGCCTTGAAACTGATCGAGCCGTCATAGAGATTGACCTGCTCGCCGAAGATCTCGCCCTTCAGCGGTTCGACAAGGTCCCCGTACTTCAGCCGCTTGTCGTACTCCTGCCGCCAGGTGGGAACGATCTGGGCTGAAACGGCGACCGGTGCCAGCACGCACAGGCCAACGACACCCAGAAGCAGATGCTTGGCAGCCATTGCGGCGCGCGGATGAGAAATGAGGCCAGACTGCATGCAGATCCTCCCTGGATCGACGTCCCTGTGTGCCCCACCTGCGCCGAACGGCAGTTGGCCTTCGACCAGGCGGCACCCGCGCCGGCAGACAGCCACGCGTTGCTTCACGGTGGGCGGGTGCTGGCTGCAGTTATGAACGAAACATGAAGGAGGCGTCAACAGGATGTAGTCGACACACTTTGCAAAGCCACCCATCCCGCGACCTCCCGCGCCCCTCCCCGCTCCACCTAGAATGTCCCCATGACCACCCTGACCTTCCGCGCCGCCACGCCGGCCGACATCCCCGCCCTGATCGCCCTCGTCACCTCGGCCTACCGGGGCGACGCCAGCCGCGTTGGCTGGACCACCGAAGCCGACCTGCTGGATGGCGCCCGCATCGACGCCGAAGGCATCCAGGCCGACCTCGACCGCCCGCGCTCGACCATTCTGCTGGCCGAGCGCGGGGACCAGCTGGTGGCCTGCGCACACGTCGCCGATGTCGACGGCAAGGGCTACTTCGGCATGTTCTCGGTCGACCCGGCGCAGCAGGGCGGCGGCGTCGGCAAGCAGCTGATGGACGCCGCCGAAGCACACGCCGCGCGCGAATGGAAGGTGCCGGTGATGCAGATGACGGTGATCGACGTGCGCGACGAGCTGATCGCCTTCTACGAGCGTCGTGGCTACCAGCGCACCGGCATCAAGAAGCCGTTCCCGTACGGCGATGAGCGCTTCGGCATCCCCAAGCGCGACGACCTGCGCTTCGAGATCCTGGAAAAGCCGCTGGCCGGAGCCGCCGCGTGAGCGATACCTGGACCTTCGTCTGCGCCGGCAACGAGCTGCTGCCGGGCGAAATGAAGAGTGTGTTCGACGAAGTGACCGGCGCGCCGATCGTGGTGTTCAACCTGGACGGTGAGCTGTACGCCCTGGAAGACCAGTGCACGCATGAAGAGTTCGAGCTGTCTTCAGGCGAGTTCAACACCACCGAAGGCAGCGTGGAATGCGTGCTGCACGGCGCGCGCTTCGACGTGCGCGATGGCCGCGCCCTGTGCGCCCCGGCCTATACGCCGGTGCCCAAGTTCCCGGTGAAGCGCGAACACGACGCCGTCTGGACCCGCGACGACCGCGATTGAAGCGCCCCCTGGCCGCCGGCGACTCCGCCCAGGGGGTAGAAGCCAGCGGAGCGCACTGAGGGGCCTTCACGACCCTCTCCGGGCCCCCACACCTCTAACCCAATTGCGCATATGCGAATCATTATCGTTTATGTTATTCTACGTAACACCTTCGTAACGACGCCGCCCCTGCGCCATGGCTTCGCCCGCGCCCACCGCCACGCTGTGCCAGCTCGCCCGCCAAGGGTGGCCGCTGGTCGTGGCCGCGCTGCTGACGCTGCTGCTGGGCTGGTCGGCGCTGCACGAAGGGCGCGGCAACGGGCCTGCGGCCCACGGCTGGCAGGCGCACGCTGAAGGGCTGCAGCAAGCCATGCCGTTGCCGGCCCCGCCGGTGGACGAATGCCCGCACCATGCCGCCCCGGCACCGGAGCCGCCGCTGGATGGCGAGGGCGCCGCGCCCTGCACCGCACTGGCTCCCCCGCGTGCCGTCCTGGTCGCGCACATTCCGCTGTGGCGCTCCGATGCCCTGCGCTGGCAGCGGCACGATCCCGCACTGCGGTTGAACCCCGGCCACGCGCCGCCCGCACCGCACGCCAGCTGAGGCGCCCTGCGGCCGTTGCCGTGCGCCTGATTGCGTTTCCTGCCAGCCGGGCATCGGCCCGGTCCTGCAGAAGAAGCCTTCCATGTGTCGACGCGCTGCCTGCGCTTCGCCCCTCGCCCTTTCCCGATCCACGCCACGACCCATCGCCATGACCTACATCACGTCCCGCAAGCACGCCCCGCGCGTTTCCCTGCTCGCCACCGCTACCCTGGCTGCGGGCTTCGCGCCGCTGGCTGCGCAGGCTGCCGACAGCGCCGACGCCGGCTCCCGCAACGCCACCGAGCTGGACAAGGTGCAGGTGCGCGGCAGCTGGTTCAATCCCTCCTCGCCGAAGTTCACCGCCGAACTGCTGGACACCCCGAAGTCGGTATCGATCGTGTCGGAGAAGCTGATCGCCGAAACCGGTGCGACCAACCTGCAGGATGCGCTGCGCATGGTGCCGGGCATCACCTTCGGCGCCGGCGAAGGCGGCAACCCCACCGGTGATCGCCCCTTCATCCGTGGCTTCGATTCGCAGAGCAACGTCTTCGTCGACGGCCTGCGCGACGTCGGTTCGCAGACCCGCGAAATCTTCGACCTGGAGCAGGTGGAAGTGGTCAAGGGCCCGAGCTCGGCCTACGGCGGCCGCGATTCCGGCGGTGGCAGCCTGAACCTGGTAAGCAAGACGCCGAAGCTGAAGAACGAGACCAGCGCCAGCATGGGCATCGGTACCGACAGCTACGCGCGCGGCACCGTGGACGCCAACTACGTGCTGGGCGATGGCATCGCCGCACGCCTGAACCTGATGAAGCACGAATCGGACATCGCCGGCCGCGACGCCGCCAACGTCAGCCGCTGGGGCATCGCGCCGTCGATCGCGTTCGGCCTGAACGGCCCGGCGCAGCTGATCGCCAGCCACTACCACATGCAGAGCGACGACCTGCCGGACGCCGGTGGCTTCCCGTACGGCAACCCGAGCGGTGCGCCGGCGTCGAAGTGGGTCGACGGCCGCCCGATGGTGCCGGACCGCAACAACTACTACGGCCTGGTCGACCGTGATTTCCAGCGCACCCGCGCCGACATCAGCACCCTGGATGCCAGCTACGACTTCGGCGGCCACAAGCTGCGCAACATCGCGCGCCTGGGCAACACCAGCAACGACTACCTGTGGACCCAGCCGGACGACAGCCAAGGCAACCCGAACAACTACGGCACCTTGTGGCGCCGTACCAACAGCCGTGCCGTCGACGTCAAGAGCTTCGCCGACCAGCTGGGCCTGACCGGCGCCTTCCAGACCGGCGTGCTCAAGCACAGCTACAGCGCCGGCGTGGAGTACAGCGACGAGAAGATGACCCGCGGCAGCTACCTGATGACCCCGGGCACCAGCAACCCGCTCACCGGCAACAGCAAGTGCCCGACCACCGGCGCGGCCACCGGCTACAACTGCACCGATTTCGCCAACCCGGACCCGCGCGATCCGTGGGCGGCCACGCACTCGGTGTACCGCAGCAACAAGGCGCTGGACGTCGAGCAGCGCACCAAGACCACCTCGGCCTACGTGTTCGACACCATCGAGCTCAATGAGCAGTGGATGGTCAACCTCGGCCTGCGCTACGACGACTTCCGCACCACCCTGACCACTCCGGTGGCCGGTGCGGCGCCGACCCGCGTGCGCAACAGCAACGACTTCCTGAACTACCAGGCCGGCGTGGTGTTCAAGCCGGCTGCCAACGGCAGCATCTACCTGTCGTGGGGCACCTCCTCGACGCCGCCGGGCATGGACGGGGGTGATGGTTCGGACGGCCTGAGCGCCGCCGTGGCCGACCTCAAGCCGCAGGATACGAAGAACCTCGAGCTGGGCACCAAGTGGGACCTGTTCGACCAGCGCCTGAACCTCACCGCGGCGATCTTCCACACCGTGATGAACAACGCGCGCGTGACCGTCGACAACGGCACCAGCCAGAACGCCGGCAAGAAGGAAATCAACGGCTTCGAGCTCGGCTTCACCGGCCAGCTGACCGAGGCCTGGAGCCTGTACGGCGGCTACACCTACCTGGACTCGGAACTGAAGGACAACGGCTTCGTCTGTGGCGCACCGGTCGGCCGCAGCTGCCCGTCCAACGTCTACGTGCCCTCGCCGTACAACGGCAACGAGTTCCCGAACACCGCCAAGCACAGCGCCAACCTGTGGACCACCTACCGCTTCCCGATCGGCCTGACCCTCGGCGCCGGTGCGTTCTACTCGGACAAGCAGTACGGTGACGTCGCCAACACCAAGTGGATCGCCAGCTACACCCGCTTCGACGCGATGGCCAGCTACGCGATCCAGGACAACATCAGCCTGCAGCTCAACGTGCAGAACCTGACCGACAAGACCTACTTCACCAAGGCTTATGCCTCGCACTACGCGAGCATCGCCCCGGGGCGCTCGGCCACCCTGGCACTGAACGTGAAGTTCTGATGTAGCTTCGTTCCACCACGGCGGCAGGTTCTCCTGCCGCCGTTTTTGTTTCCGGCGATACTCACCCCATGGCGAACCGTACCCCCATCGACAGCGACGCCCTGGCCGAGCTGCTGCAGCACGATCCGCAGGCCGCGTTCGCACGCGTCCGCGACGCCGCGCAGGCCGGACAGGTCGAGGCACAACTGCTGCTTGCGCAGATGCACATGGAAGGCAAAGGCACCGCGCAGGATGCTTCGGCTGCGCTGCTCTGGTACGAAACCGCCGCCAACAACGGCGCACCGATGGCGATGAACATGCTTGGCCGCTGCCATGAACTGGGCCAGGGCACCGCGCCGGATCCGGCACTGGCGGCGGTGTGGTACCGGCGCGCAGCCGACACCGGGCTGGACTGGGGCCTGTACAACCTGGCCAACCTGCTGGCCACCGGCCGCGGCGTCACCCAGGACCGCGCGCAGGCACTGGCCCTGTACACCCGTGCCGCGCACCTGGGCCATGCCAAATCGATGAACCTGCTGGCCCGCCACCTTGAGGACGGGCTGGACACCGCGCCCGATCCGCAGGCAGCGCTGGCCTGGTACCAGCGCGCGGCCGAAGCCGGTGATTTCCGCGGCCAGGCCAACTACGCCTCGATCCTGCTGCAGGCCGGCCAGGTCGAGCAGGCCGTGCACTGGCTGCAGCTTGCACTGGCCCACGGCAGCCCGGCGTTCATGGCGCACATCGTGCCGGAACTGGCCGCCTCGCCGCATCCACAGGTGCGCGCCCTGGTCGCGCCACCGTCGCTCTGAGGAGTCCCGCATGCTGCTGCACATCCCCGACATCCTCAGCGCCGACCAGGTGGCCGACTTCCGCCGCCGCCTCGATGCCGCCGACTGGACCGATGGCCGCGAAACCGTCGGCCATCTGGGCGCGCAGGCCAAGCACAACCAGCAGCTGCCCGAGGCGTCGCCGCTGCGCCGCGAACTGGGCGAGGTCATCCTCGTCGCGCTGGCCCGGCACCCGCTGTTCTTCAGCGCCGCGCTGCCACTGAAGTACCTGCCTCCGCGCTTCAACCGCTACAGCGGCGGCGGCACCTACGGCTTCCATGTCGATGGCGCGGTGATGAACCTGGCCAACGGCGAACAGCTGCGTTCGGATATCTCCTGCACCCTGTTCCTGTCGGCGCCGGACGAATACGAAGGCGGCGAGCTGGTCATCAGCGATACCTACGGCGAGCACGAAGTGAAGCTGCCGGCCGGCGACCTGATCGTCTATCCGTCCAGCAGCCTGCACCAGGTGCGGCCGGTCACCCGTGGCGCACGCGTGGCGTCGTTCTTCTGGGTGCAGAGCATGATCCGCGACGATGTGCAGCGCCGCCTGCTGTGGGAAATGGATGGCGCGATCGAGCGCCTGCGCCAGACCGGCGCCGACGCTGAGGCGATCCTGCAGCTGACCGGCGTGTACCACAACCTGCTGCGGCGCTGGAGCGAAGTCTGAGCCTGGCCGTGCCGGCCTGCGACACTTTGGCAATCATTCTCATTTGCAACAGCTAACGGCTCTCATTACAATCACGCCCCGTTGATGCCGGCCGCTGCCGGCAGGCCCCTGGGGATCTTCGCTTGCTGCGCCCGCTTCGCCCTCGCCAACTGATCCATCGCACGATGGGTACCGCCATGCGCGGCCAGCGTCCTGCGCTGGCCAGCCTGCTGGCATGGGTGGCGATGCTGGCGTTGCTGCTGGGCGCGCTGCCGCTGCTGCCACAGGCCCAGGCCGGAATGGCCGTGCAGATGCCGCTGGAAGAGCGCGGCGGCCAAGGCACCTTGCTGGAAGAAGCACCGGCCAAGCTGCGCCGCTGCGCCTCTACTCCGGTGAATGCGGCCGAGAAGGCACCGCCGCCACTTCTGCTGGCCAGCCAATGGCTGCGCACCGAGCTTGAACTCGTACCCGCCACGCCGGCCATGCCCGGCGTGCGCCCGGACTGGCCGCTGGCCGCTCCGGACACGCCCTGGGCTGTTCCGCCCGGGCGCCGCCAGCAACGCGGCCAGGCGCCGCCGCTCGCCTGATCCACGGCCCGCGTGACCGCCTGCGCGGTCGTGCCCGCGCGCCGCTGCCTGCTTCATCCCTGCCGCCCCTGACCGGGCCTTCCGTGCCTGCCACGCCGTTCGCGCGCGGCATCGCGCCCCCTGCATCCTTCGAGGTAACTGCCATGGCCCAGCGCCATCGTGTCCGTTCGTCCCTGTCCCGTACCCTGCTGACCAGCGCCGTGCTGGCGGCTTTCGCCAGCCCCGCTTTCGCCCACGGTGACGCTTCCGGCGCCCCGCAGACGCTGGACAAGGTGGTGGTCACCGCCGCGGGCTTCGAGCAGAAGGTGATCGATGCCCCGGCCAGCATCAGCGTGGTCAGCCGCGAGGAACTGAGCAGGCGCCCGTACACCAGCCTGGTCGATGCGCTGCGCGACGTCGAAGGCATCGATGTCGGCCTGGAGGCCACCGACAAGAACGGCCGCGCCACCGTGTCGATGCGCGGGCTGCCGTCCGAGTACACCCTGGTGCTGATCGACGGCCGTCGCCAGAGCAACGTCGGCCAGATCTACCCGAACAACTTCGGTGGCGGCCAGTTCGCCTACCTGCCGCCACTGGATGCGATCGAACGCATCGAAGTCGTGCGCGGGCCGATGTCCACGCTGTACGGTTCGGACGCGATGGGCGGCGTCATCAACATCATCACCCGCCGCAACCAGGACAGCTGGCACGGCGCGCTGACCCAGGGCTTCACCGTGCAGCAGGACGACCAGTTCGGCGACGCACGCACCACCGACCTCTACCTCAGCGGCCCGCTGCTGAAGGATCGCCTGAGCCTGGCGGTACGCGGCAGCTACTACGATGCCAAGGCATCCAACCCCGAATGGGATGCGCTGCCGCTGCCGGATGGCACGCTGTGGGAGCGCAGCATCGGCTTCGGCGGTGGCGGCAAGTCGGTCGCCAACACCAACTGGAACAGCGGCGTACGCCTGGACGTCCGCATCAACGACGACCACGAACTGTGGCTGGACTACGACGTGTCGCGGCAGAAGTTCGACAACAGCGAGGGCCAGACCGGCACCCTCGACAGCCTGGCCAGCCTGTGGCGCGTCGGCAACGCGGTCATTCCCAACCCGAACGGCAACGGCACGCTCACCCGCCGCGTAGTGCAGCCGCGCGTGGGCTACACCGCCTACCAGCGCTACGAGCGCGACCAGTTGTCGCTGACCCACCAGGGCCGCTACAGCTTCGGCACCTGGCAGACCTCGCTGACCCACAGCAGGAGCAGCAATCTGGGCCGCTCGCTGCCGCTGACCCTGGACGAGCGCGCCAACCTGCAGGCGCTGTGGAATGACGTCTGCCGCCGCACCGGCGCCGCCAGCAACTGTGCAGCCGGCCGTGGCAATGCACTGGCCGCCCTCAACCCGAGCGAGATGGCACGCCTGCAGGCGTTCCTGCCGCGCCCACTGCGCACCATGGAGCTGGAAGGCTACGTGCTCGACACCATGCTCGACCTGGACTTCGGCACGCACACGCTGACCGTGGGTGGCCAATACAACGACACCGACATGGTCGACGGTGTGTTCGGCATGGACGGCGCCGGCTACCGCAGCAACGTCAAGCAGACGCATCGCATGTGGGCGCTGTTCGCCGAGGACAACTGGGCGCTGACCGACACCCTCACCGCCACCTTCGGCCTGCGCTACGACGACCACAACGTGTTCGGCAGCCACGTCAGTCCGCGTGGCTACCTGGTGTGGAACGCCAGCGATGCGTGGACCTTCAAGGGTGGCGTCAGCACCGGCTACAAGACCCCGCGTCCGGACCAGCTGTTCCCGGGCATCACCGGCTTCGGTGGCCAGGGCGTGCTGCCGCTGGTCGGTTCGCCGAACCTGAAGCCCGAAACCAGCACCAACTACGAGCTGGCGGCCTATTACGAGGGCCAGCGCTGGGGCTTCAATGTCACCGGCTTCTTCAACACGTTCGAGGACAAGATCGCCAGCGGCGGCACCTTCCCGAACTGCGAAGTGGCCCGCGCCGGCAGCGGCTACTGCGTGGACATCGGCCCGGGCTGGGCGGCCCTGGGCTACAGCACCTTCACCCAGAGCGTGAACATCGACAAGGCCGAGACCCGTGGCGCCGAACTGGCCGCGCATGTCGACCTGCTCGACAGCCTGCAGCTGCGCGGCAACTACACCTGGACCAGGAGCGAGCAGACCAGCGGCGCGCAGAAGGGTCTGCCGATCAGCGGCACCATGCCGGCCAGGCACATGGCCAATGCCAGCCTCAACTGGCAGCTCAACGAAGCGATCAGCCTGTCGCTGATCGGCGAAGGCCGCTACGACCGCTACCGCGACACGCTGCTGGACGCCAACGGCGCCCGCCACACCCGCTACTACGAGGACTACACGATCTTCCACCTCGGTGGCAGCTGGAAGGCCACGCCCTGGCTGACGGTGAACGCGCGGGTCAACAACCTGTTCGACAAGGACTTCGTCTCGCAGTCGTGCCTGCTGATCAGCCAGAGCGAGTTCAACTGCGTGGACGACTACGCGACCAAGGACCAGCGCCGCAGCTACTGGATTTCGCTGAACGCGACGTTCTGATCGCCGCGCCCTGCCCCGGTGGGTGCCGACCCTGGTCGGCACCGCTTCATCCACGCATGGCGTGGATCTACCGATCGGTGGTGCCGGCCGCTGGCCGCCCCCCATACCTGCTCCAGGGATACAGAACGACACGCAATTGCGAGCTATTCTCATCAATGATGTAATGGGCAGTCCCCGTCCGCCCCGAACCGTGCCGTGAGCCGTCCTGCTACTTCCACCGTGCAGCAGCAACAGAACCGTGGCTTCTGGCTGCGGACGCTGCACCAGTGGCACTGGATCAGTTCGGCGGTGTGCCTGATCGGCATGCTGCTGTTCGCGGTGACCGGCCTGACCCTCAACCATGCGGCGAAGATCGAAGCCAGGCCCCAGGTGCAGAACCAGCACCTGGAGCTGCCGGCCGCGCTGCTGTGCCAGCTCGGCACGCGCGAGGACGGCAACGCGCCGATTCCGCGCCCGGCCCGCCAATGGTTGGACGCGCAGCTCGGCATCGCCATCGGCGGACGCCCGGCCGAGTGGTCGGCCGAAGAGATCTACCTGTCGCTGCCGCGCCCCGGTGGCGACGCCTGGTTGAGCATCGATCGCCAGACCGGCGCGGTGGAGTACGAATCGACCTCGCGCGGCGTGGTGTCCTACCTCAACGACCTGCACAAGGGCCGCAACGCGGGCCCGGCCTGGGGCTGGTTCCTGGACCTGTTCGCCGTGGCCTGCCTGGTGTTCTGCATCACCGGGCTGTTCCTGCTGCATCTACATGCGCGGCAGCGGCGCATGACCTGGCCGCTGGTCGGCCTGGGCCTGATGATCCCGCTGTTGATCGCCCTGCTGCTGATCCACTGACTTTCCCCCGTTCCCGGAGCCGCCCCATGCGCGTCACCCTGACCATCGCCCTCAGCGGCCTGCTGGCCACCTCGCCGGCCTATGCCGCCACCCTCGACATCAATGTCGAAGTGCCCAAGCTCAACGTGGCCGAGTACCACCGCCCGTACGTGGCGGTGTGGCTGGAAGGCGCCGACCAGAAGGTCGCGGCCAACCTGTCGGTCTGGTACCAGCAGACCAGCAACAGCGAAGGCCACGGCACCAAGTGGCTTCCCGACCTGCGCCAGTGGTGGCGCAAGAGCGGCCGCACCCTGCAGGTTCCGGTGGATGGCGTGACCGGCCCGACCCGCCCGGCCGGCAAGCACGCGCTGTCGTTCAACGACAGGCAGCCGGCCCTGAAGCAGCTGGCCCCGGGCAACTACACCCTGGTGGTGGAAGCGGTGCGCGAAGTCGGCGGCCGTGAACTGTTGAAGATTCCCTTCACCTGGCCGGCGACCACCGCGCAGAACGGCAAGGCGCAGGGCGCCACCGAGCTGGGACAGGTCACCCTCGCCGTCAAACCGTAACCGCCTGAGCCGGGGTCGGATCCCTTCCGCAGGAAGGGCTCTGACCCCATCGCCCTATCCCTCGGGGTCAGAGCCCTTTCCGCTGGAAAGGGATCCGACCCCTTCCAACTGGAGTCTTCCGCATGAAGCGCACGCTCGTCCTCGCCGCCGCCCTGGCCGCTGCCCTTCCCTTCTCCGCCCTGGCCCACAAGGCCTGGCTGCTGCCCTCGCAGACCGTGATCGCCGGCAACGCGCCGTGGATCACCGTCGACGGTGCGGTCTCCAACGACCTGTTCTATTTCAACCACGTGCCGCTGCGCCTGGAGTCGCTGGTGATCACCGCGCCGGACGGCAGCACCGTGCAGCCGCAGAACGCGGCCACCGGCAAGTACCGCAGCGTGTTCGACATCGAACTGAAGCAACCGGGTACCTACCGCATCGCGTCGGTCAATGACGGCCTGTTCGCCACCTACGAGCAGAACGGCGAGCGCAAGCGCTGGCGCGGCAGCGTCGCCACCCTTGGCGAACTGCCCAAGGACGCGAAGAAGCTGGAACTGAGCCAGTCGGTCGGTCGCGTGGAGACCTTCGTCACCAACGGTGCGCCGAACGACACCGCGCTGAAGCCGACCAACCGCGGTATCGAGCTGGTGGCCGTCGGCCACCCGAACGACCTGTTCGCCGGCGAGGAAGCGACCTTCCGCGTGCTGGTCGACGGCAAGCCGACCGCCGGCCTGGAATTCGAGATCGTGCGTGGCGCCACCCGCTACCGCAACGCGCAGGACGAGCTGAAGGTCACCAGCGATGCCAAGGGCGAGATCAAGGTGACCTGGCCGGAAGCCGGCATGTACTGGCTGGAAACCGGTACCGAGGACAACAAGACGTCGGTGAAGCAGGCCGCCAAGCGCCGCTTGAGCTACGTCGCCACGCTGGAAGTGCTGCCGCAGTAACGACGTGGGCGGCGATGCCGGGCAGGCCCCGGCATCGCGCCTGCAGCAGACCCCCATGACCGATCCCCTGCTCGACATCGCCCGCCTCGGCGGCACCACCATGGGCACCACCTGGAGCGTGTCGCTGGTCGCGCCACGCCCGCGCGACCTGCATCCGCTGCATGCCGGCATCCAGGCGCGGCTGGATGATGTGGTCGCGCAGATGAGCACGTGGGAAGCTGGCTCGGACCTCAGCCGCTTCAATCATGCCGCTGCCGGCCAGTGGTGCACGCTGCCGGCCGAGACCCGCCACGTTCTGGCCTGCGCACAGGCCATCGCTGCGGCCAGTGACGGCACCTTCGATCCCACCGTCGGTCCGCTGGTTGCACTGTGGGGCTTCGGTGCACATGCCGGTGAACGCCGCCAGCCCGATGCCGCCACCCTGCAGGCCACGCGTGAGCGCTGCGGTTGGCAGCGCCTGCAGTGGCAGGGCGATGCGCTGCTGCAACCGGGTGGGCTGGAACTGGATCTCTCTGCGATCGCCAAGGGCTTCGGCGTCGATCACGTCGCCGCGTGGCTGCGCGGACAAGGCATCGCTGCCGCGCTGATCGAGGTCGGTGGCGAACTGGCCGGCTATGGCCGGAAACCGGATGGCCAGCCGTGGCGCGTGCTGGTGGAGTCCGCACCGGAAGAAGATGCGCGGACCGATACCCCGCCTCGCGTGCTGGCACTGGATGGCCGGGCGGTGGCCACCTCCGGCGATCGCTGGCACCAGTACCACGCCGATGGCGAGGCTTACAGCCACAGCCTCGATCCGCGTACCGGCAGGCCGGTGCGCCAGGTCGCTGCGGCAGTCACGGTGGTGGCCGGCGATGCGATGCAAGCCGATGCCTGGGCGACCGCGCTGACCGTACTCGGTCGCGACCAGGGCATGGCGCTGGCCGAGCGCGAAGGCCTGGCGGCGCGCTACCTGCAGCGCGCTGCAGGCGGCCCGCAGGAGTTCCTCAGCAGTGCCTTCCAGCGTCTTCTCGACGAGCAGGGCGCATGAGCGGACGCCGGTCGCGCGCGTGGCTCGGCAACACCCTGGCCCTGCTCCTGTTGGCGCTGATCGGCGGGGCGTTGCTGCGCCTGCATCTCGGTGAGGCATGGTGGCAGGGCGCGCCACCGATTCGACACTTGCAGATCGCGGCACTCGCCACGGCCCTGTATGCGCTGGCCTGCGCTGCACTGTGGTGGCGTGGGCGCCCGCGCGACGATGCCGCAACCGGAGACACCGCGCCCCTCCTGCTGGTCTGGTCCAGCCAGACCGGCTTTGCACGCGAGCTGGCCGAACGCAGTGCCGAAGCCCTGCGCGGCGCCGGCATGCCCGTGCGCGTGCGCGGTCTGCACGACGTCGACGCCGCGTTGCTGGCCGACAGCCAGCGCGCGCTGTTCATTGCCAGCACCACAGGCGAGGGCGATCCGCCCGACCACGCCCTGCCCTTCCTGCGCGGGGTGATGGCCGCGCCGCCGTCATTGCAGCACCTGCAGTACGGCGTGCTCGCGCTGGGCGACCGCAGCTATGGCCACTTCTGCGGGTTCGGCCACCAGCTCGACCAATGGCTGCGCCAGCATGGCGCGCATCCACTGTTCGATGCGATCGAAGTCGACAACGCCGATCCGGCGGCGCTGCGGCATTGGCAGCAGTTGCTGGGGCAACTCGGCGGCGGCGCCAGTGAACTGCCCGACTGGAGCCCGGCCGCGTACCAGCCGTGGACGCTGCTGCAGCGCGAGCATCTGAACCCGGGCAGCCCCGGCGGTCCGGTGTATTGGTTGCGCCTGCAGCCACCGGCCGGCGCAGAGGCGCAGTGGCAGGCCGGCGACATCGCCGAGATCGGCCCGCAACATGCCCGCGCCAGCGCGCGCGCCTGGCTGCACGCGCAGGGCTTCGATGCGGACACCGTGCTGGAGGACGGGCAGACCTTGCTGGCGCGCGTCGCGCGCTCGCACCTGCCCTCGCTGGTTCCGCCGGGTGACCTGCCCGCATTGCTGGCGACCCTGCAGCCGCTGCCGCATCGTGAGTACTCGATCGCCTCGGTGATGGCCGACGGCCCGGTGGAGCTGCTGCTGCGCCGCCAGCTGCGCGCCGAGGGCACGCCCGGCATCGGCAGCGGCTGGCTGTGCGATCACGTGGCCATCGGCGAGCCGGTGCAGCTGCGCCTGCGCCGCAACGACAATTTCCATGGCGTGCCCGCCGATGTGCCGCTGCTGCTGATCGGCAACGGCACCGGCATCGCCGGCCTGCGCGCCCACCTGCACGAACGTGCCCAGCAGGGCGCGCGCCGCACCTGGCTGCTGTTCGGTGAGCGCACCGCCGCACACGACTTCCATTTCGGCGACGAGCTGCAGGCAATGCTGGCGAGCGGAACGCTGGCGCGGCTGGATGCTGTGTTCAGCCGCGATGGCGGTGCGCATCGCTACGTGCAGGACCGGCTGCTGGCCGAAGCAACAACGCTGCGGCAGTGGGTGGATGACGGCGCGACGATCCTGGTCTGCGGCAGCCTGCAGGGCATGGCCCCGGCCGTGGATGCGGTGATCGAGCAGGTGCTGGGTGCCGCAGGCAGGGAAGCGCTGCTGCTGGCCGGTCGTTACCGGCGCGATGTGTACTGAGGTTGCCCCATCCACGCATGGCGTGGATCTACTGAACGGCGTGTCCAGGCAGGGTGGCAACCGCAGTGCAGTAGATCCACGCCATGCGTGGATGGGGCCCAACGGCGCCCGGGAATCATCCCTCTGCCGCACTCACCCGTATCGCCAGCAATTCGCCACCGCCCTGCAACGCATGCCGGCGCCGTTCGCCGGCTGACAGCCACGCGGTATCGCCGGCCTGCAGCGGCGGCAGGCCACTGTCCGCACCAAACTCCGCCTGACCGGCCAGCAGGTGCAGCGCCCAGGCTACGCCCGGCTCGCAGAAGAAGAACATGCTGCCCACCAACGGCCGGTGCAGCAGTTCGGCCTGCAGCAGTTCGCGCTTCCACATCAGGTTGAAGTCGTGGGTGGTGCCATCGACCAGCTCGCCATGCAGCGCCTCTTCACCGGCAAACCGTATCCGTCCATGCGGCGGCAGCACTTCGGCCACGCGGCCGTCTTCGAAACGCAGGCGCACGCCGTTGCCCTGCAGCAGCACCAGTTCGCGCTCCACGCCGGGGAAAGCGGAAAACGCGGCATCCTGCTCGATCTCGGCCACCGACAGGCGCAGCGCCCAGTCGTCGCCCTGTGCGGGCAGGCGCAGGATTTCGCGGGTCCAGCCCAGGCCGTTGCGCCAGCGTTCGCGGCGGTAGTCCAGGCTGGAGATGACCTGGCTCGGGGTGTGCAGCAGGGAGTCGATGTTCATCGGCGCATTGCATCATGCCGCGCGCCGCGGTGCATCACCGCGTGGCGAGCGTCCCCTGGCCACCACACTCGCCGCCCAGCAGCTGCGAGTGCTTCAGCCAGTCCTGGTCGGGGTAATAGGCGAACACCATGGTGCCGCCGCGCAACGCATCGATCAGTGGCTTGGCCACCGACAGGCGCACCGCCGGGCAACCCAGGCTGCGGCCCAGCCGCCCCTGCAGCTGCGCGGTGGCCGGGTTCACATAGGGCGCGCCATGGATGACGATCGCGCGTTCGCGCGCGCGGTCGTTGAAGCCCGGCTCCAGCCCGGCCAGTCGCAGCGAATACCCGTTGCCGCCCATGTAGGTCTCCTGCGCGGTGAACGCGCCGAGACTGGACATGAAACTGCCGTCGCGGTTGGAGAAGTGTTCGGTGCGGTTCTCGCCACTGTTGCGGCCGTGCGCCACCCATTCCTCGAACAGCAGGCGCTGGTGCGCCAGGTCGAACACCCACAGGCGCGGCTCGGTGGACGGCCGCGAATAGTCGATCACGCTGAGGCGATCACCGTTGATGCCCAGCTCCGGCCGCTGCAGCGCGCAGCGCATGGCGTGCGCCGCCAGCTGCAACACGTGGCGGTCGGCCCTGGGCGCGCTGCGCGACAACAGCGCAGCCAGGTCATCGGCAGAGGTGGCGAGGGTGGGCGTCTGTGCCAGTGCCGGGGCGCTGGCCGAGGTCGCCAGCAGGCCGAACGCGGCCAGCCGGCACAGGCGGGATGCAGTCATGGGCACAACGAGGGGACTCAGTTGCCCTTGAGGGTGGACCCTGGCGGCTCGGATTCCAAGACCGGCTGCATTCCGGATTCAGCCGGGCTTGGGCGGACCGCCGGCAGCGAGGTCACCAGCAGGGTCGTGCCCGGCACCAGTACCTGGTACAGCTGGCGGGCGAAATCGGCCGGCAGCGCCATCGGCAGCGAGGGCGTGGCCAGCAGGTCCGGGGTGGCCTGGGCACGGTCCTGGCCCAGCAGCGGGTAGGCCGTCCACTGGTGCAGGCGCTGGTTCACGTCCAGCGGGCTGGGCGTGTCACTGTAGCCCTGCCCCATCACGAACAGCGTCGTCCCCTGGAACGCCGGCAGGGCGTCGGCCTTCAGCGGCGACTCGCCGATCATCACACCATCGCGCAGCACGTACAGGCGCTGGTCATGCAGGCTGACCAGGATGCCGACCTGACCGGCCGGCGCGGCGCTGTCGTTCCACCACGCCTGCGCCGGCGCCCCGCCCTCTGCCTCCGGCAGGGCCTGCCCGCGGGCATTGACCGGCGCCAGGACCGACGGATAGGCCAGGGTCATCGGCGAGCTCTTGGCATCGGCCACCACCACCGTGTCGCCGCGCTGGGTTTCGCTGAACAGCTTCTGCGCGAAGGCCTGCGGCAGGCGCACGCAGCCATGCGAGGCCGGATGCCCCGGCAGGTTGCCGCCGTGCAGGGCGATGCCGTCCCAGGTCAGCCGCTGCATGTAGGGCATCGGCGCGCTGTTGTAGAGGTTGGACTTGTGGTCCTTGTCCTTCTGCAGGATGGTGAACACCCCGGTCGGTGTTTCGTGCCCGGCCTTGCCCGAGCTGATCGTGGTCAGGCCGATGGCGATGCCGTTGCGGTAGACGTACGCCCGCTGCTCATCGAGGCTGACCACCAGCACGATCGGGCCGGTCGGCGAGATTTCCGGATGCCACAGGTATTCGCCCGGTTTCAGGTCGGTCGGCCCGCGCACGTCGGCAGTGCTGGCGGCAGCTGCCGGCTTGGCAGCCGTCGTCGGCGCAGCGGCGTGGGCCAGCAGCGGCAGGGTCAGTGCCAGGGCGAGCATCAGGGGTGTAAGGCGGTGCGCAGGCATCCAGCGGGGTCCTTTCCATGCGGAGCGGCCACCGTACACCATCGGCCCGTGGTGGCCGCGGCAAATCCAGGCGCCGGAAATGAAACTGCCCGGCGACACAGCCATGTGTCGTACCGGGCAATCGTTACGTCCCTGTCGGCCTGCTGCCGCCCCCTCGCATCCTGCGCTGTGGGGGTAGCGTTGCGTCCTGCACGCGGCCGCGTCTGTCCTGTTTGTATCTCAGCCCCTTCCACAGGTCTGTGATGCCACCATCCTGGTGATTGGTGCCGCGTCCTGCGGCGGTCGGTGGTCACGGCCTTCCTGTCCGCGACCGGTGAACCAGCCTCCTGCCGGTTCCGACGATTCCTGCTGTCAGCGCCTGGGTACGGTCCGCACCGGTACCGATCCGGGTACCGGATCCGCCGGCAACAACCTGTTGCCTACGGTGATCCGCTGTCGATTCCGTTCGACGATCGCTTTCCCTATCCCCTTCACCTGCGTCAGGTCCTC
The DNA here is from genome assembly GCF_059371235.1 of Stenotrophomonas sp. YJH_SMC_29. Classification (NCBI taxonomy): domain Bacteria; kingdom Pseudomonadati; phylum Pseudomonadota; class Gammaproteobacteria; order Lysobacterales; family Lysobacteraceae; genus Stenotrophomonas; species Stenotrophomonas sp. YJH_SMC_29. The sequence continues at coordinate 124,586 of NZ_JCAFUK010000005.1, forward strand.
GACGCGATGAAACGGGCCGTGTCTGCGCCGGTGCTCGACGATCGCCTCGGCCTTGGCGGCTCCGACCATCGTCAGTCCCTGCTGCAGCGCCTGCGCATCGGCGCGGTTGATGTCGATCGGTTCGGCGGCATGCGCCCCAGCGATCCCCACTACCAGCACCAGTGCCCTCAACACGACACTCCAAGGCACGACGTGTATCTCCCTGTGATTCTGGCCGCCCCGACCGGCAATCCCGTCGGCAGGAACAGTGTCCGTCACCACATGTGCACAGCCTATCGGTTTCCCGGATTTCCGTAAGCCAGCCAAATACCCGACGTGATGTAGGAAAAACCCTACCCGCGGCACAGGCGTAGAATGGCGCGATCACAGCCCATGCAACCGGAGTATCAGATGGACAGCGCCAAGCTCGGCCAATTCGTCAATGACAAGTGGGACAGCGAAATCGTCCCGCAGTTGGTCGACTACATCCGCATTCCCAACAAGTCGCCGATGTTCGACGCCAATTGGGTGCAGAACGGCTACATGGAACAGGCGGTCACCCTGATGGAGAACTGGGCCAAGGCCCAGCAGCTGCCCGGCCTGACGGTTGAAGTCGTGCGCCTGGAAGGCCGTACCCCGCTGATCTTCCTGGAAATTCCGGCCACCGGCGCCGAGACCGGTGACGACACCATCCTGCTCTACGGCCACCTGGACAAGCAGCCGGAAATGACCGGCTGGGACGACGATCTCGGCCCGTGGACCCCGGTCCTGCGTGGCGACAAGCTGTATGGCCGCGGCGGTGCGGACGACGGCTACGCCATCTTCGGCTCGCTGGCCGCGGTGCTGGCGCTGCAGGCCCAGGGCCTGCCGCACGCACGCTGCGTGGTGCTGATCGAAGCCTGTGAAGAGTCCGGCAGCTACGACCTGCCGGCCTATGTCGACCACCTGGCCGACCGCATCGGCAAGCCGTCGCTGGTGGTCTGCCTGGATTCGGGCTGCGCCAACTACGACCAGCTGTGGTGCACCACCTCGCTGCGCGGCCTGACCGGCGGCAATTTCACCGTGAAGGTGCTCAACGAAGGCGTGCACTCCGGCGATGCCTCCGGCGTGGTGCCGTCCAGCTTCCGCCTGCTGCGCCAGCTGCTGTCGCGCATCGAGGACCAGGACACCGGCCGCATCCTGATCGACGGCATGAACGTGGAGATCCCGGCCGAACGCCTGGAACAGGCCAAGCGCGCCGCCGAAGTGGTCGATACCGAGATCTTCGAGAAGTTCCCGATGGTCGACGGCCTGCGTCCGATGAACGAGGACCTGACCGAGCTGGTGCTCAACCGTACCTGGCGCCCGGCCCTGTCGGTCACCGGCGTCGGCGGCATGCCGCCGCTGGAATCGGCCGGCAACGTGCTGCGCCCGCAGACCTCGGTGAAGCTGTCGCTGCGCCTGCCGCCGACCGCCGATGGCAAGACCTGCGGCGAACTGCTGAAGGAAGCGCTGCTGCGCGATCCGCCGAACGGCGCGCAGGTCACCCTGGACCTGGAAAAGGCCTCTACCGGCTGGAACGCCCCGGCGATGGCGCCGTGGCTGACCCAGGCCATCGAGGATGCCAGCCAGGCCTTCTTCGGCAAGCCGGCGATGTACATGGGCGAAGGCGGCTCGATCCCGTTCATGGGCATGCTGGGCGAGAAGTTCCCGGGTGCGCAGTTCATGATCACCGGCGTGCTCGGCCCGCACTCCAACGCGCACGGCCCGAACGAGTTCCTGCACATCCCGATGGGCAAGAAGGTGACCGCCTGCGTGTCCAAGGTGATCAGCGAGCACTACGCCGCGAGCCTGCGCGGCGAGACCAGCGGTTCGCCGGTAGCGGCCGACAGCGGTACCCGCCACGGCGACCACGGCTGCTGCTGACCCGGCACCGGTGACGGACGCAGCCTGGCCTTGCTAGGCTGCGTCCACACTCAAGCGGAATCCGCGCGCATGAATGGTCTGTTCGGCAGCAGCAGCTGGTTGTACATCCTGCTGGTCGGCTTCTTCGTCGGCCTGCTCGGGCGTTTCTTCATGCCCGGCAACAACCGCATGGGCTGCCTGCTGACCATCGTGCTGGGCATCCTCGGTGCCCTGCTGGCCGGCTGGTTCGGCCAGTACATGGGCTGGTACGCCCCCGGCGAACCGGCCGGTTTCCTCGGTGCGGTGGTGGGCGCGGTGGCCGTGCTGGCCGTCCTGCGCCTGTTCAGCGGTCGCCGCTGACGCCGTTCCCCCTTCCCTTCCTGTTGCCGACGTTGGCGCGCCCGGCGCGCCCGGATATGCCCGCATGACCGAACCCGCCTCCGATCCCCAGCGCAGCGCGCAGCGCCTGCAGTGGGCCCGTACCCAGCTCGAGGATGCCAACGCCGTGGTCGAGCGCGCCTCGGTCGACGCCGGCATGCGCAGCTACTGGCGCACCACCAGCACGCGCGGCAGCCACATCGTGATGGACGCGCCACCGGGGCTGGAAGATCCGCGACCGTGGCTGCGCATGCGCGGCCTGCTGCATGACAACGGCCTGCGCGTACCCGCACTGCTGGCGCAGGACCTGCAGGCCGGCTTCCTGCTGCTGGAAGATCTCGGCGGCCCGACCCTGGCCAGGATCCTCGACGAGCGCAACGCCGATGAATGGTTCGGCCGCGCGATCGAACAGCTGCTGCGCCTGCAGGCGATTCCGGTGCCGGCCGACTTCGGCCAGTTCGGCGAAGCGCTGCTGCAGCGCGATGCCGGCCTGTTCGACGAATGGTTCCTGCAGCGCCACCTGAACCTTGAACTGGACTGCGGCGAGATCGAAGGCCTGCAGCTGGTGCATCGCCGGCTGATGGACAATGCGCTGGGCCAGGCCCAGCTGATGACCCATCGCGACTACATGCCGCGCAACCTGATGCCGGTCGACGATGGCCCTGCGGTGCTGGATTTCCAGGACCTGGTGCGTGGCCCGATCGCCTACGACGCGGTGAGCCTGTTCAAGGACGCCTTCCTGAGCTGGCCGCTGCAACGCGTGGACGCGTGGCTGGCGCAGTACCACGCGCGCGCGCGCGATGCCGGCCTGCCGGTGCCCGACCGCGCCACGTTCCTGCGCGATGCCGACTGGATGGGCATCCAGCGCCACGTCAAGATCCTCGGCCTGTTCTGCCGCCTGCGCTACCGCGACAACAAGGGCCACTACCTGGACGACGCGCCGCGCTTCATCGGCTACCTGGATGAAGTGCTGCCGCGCTATCCCGAACTGGCACCGCTGCAGCGGCTGCTGGAGGACCGCATCAAGCCGGCGTTGGCCGAGCTGGGTGCGCCGCTGCGCGTGGCCCGATGAAGGCGCTGATCTTTGCCGCGGGGCTGGGCGAGCGCATGCGCCCGCTAACCCTGCACACGCCCAAGCCGTTGCTGGAAGTGGCCGGCAAGCCGCTGATCGTCTGGCACCTGGAACGCCTGGCGGCACTCGGCGTGCGCGAGGTGGTGGTCAACACCGCGTGGCTGGCCGAGCAGTTCCCGGCAACGCTGGGCGATGGCCACCAATGGGGCCTGCGCCTGCATTTCCTGTACGAAGGACAGACCCCGCTGGAAACCGGTGGCGGCATCCTCAACGCACTGCCGGTGCTGGGCGACGCCCCGTTCCTGGTGGTGAACGGCGACATCTGGACCGATTTTGATTTCGCTGCACTACCGCGCGAGCCGCAGGGCCAGGCGCACCTGGTGCTGGTCGACAATCCGGTTCAGCACCCGAATGGTGACTACCGCCTGGATGCACGGGGCCTGCTGCACCACGACCGCGCAGGGCCGTGCCTGACCTATGCCGGCATCGGCGTGTACCGTCCGTCGATCGTGGCCGACTGGCGCGCGGTGATCGGCGACGCGCCGGGCAGCGAACGGCTGCCGCCGAAGTTCTCGGTGGTGCCGCTGCAGAAGCATTTCATGGCGCAGGGGTTGATGACCGGGCAGCACCATCGCGGGCGCTGGACCGACGTCGGGACGGTTGATCGTCTGCGCGCGCTCGATGCGGAGTTGGCGGCGAACGGCTGAGCCCCTCGTGGTTGGTCGCGTAGAGCGGATCGCGTGCTTGGCCGGGCGGGTGGGCCATGCAGGGGACGCTGCAAGTACGTCCCTGTAAGCTCGATGGCGCCATCCATGGCGCCAACGCCCCTGCATGGCCCACCCGCCCGGCCTCTGACAGTTTCCGTGCGCGTCCAGCCACGGAAGAAAGAAAGAAAAGCAAAAGCGGGTCGCTTCGCTGCGCTTGCTCGGGTGTCGACCAAGGTCGACACCCGCCAACAGCCGCGGGAACCTGTCGAAGGCGGGGTGGCTCAGGTTGCGGGGGCGTGAGCGCCATGGATGGCGCGACCGAGGCTACAGGGACGTACTTGCGCCGTCCGCCGCAACCTGAGCCACCCCGCCTCCCCTCAGGAAGCCAGCTTCTGCCGTTGACGTTGACGTTGCTGTTGACGTTGCCGGCCAGCGGCCGGCACTACCGCGGGTGCAGGGCGCGGCCCTGCCGAACAACATCCCTCAGTAACGGGGCCGACCTTCTTCCAGCACCTGGCGCAGGAACGGCACGGTGATCCGCCGTTTCGCCGCCAGCGACTCACGGTCCAGCCAGTCCAGCAGCGTGATCAATCCGCCCAGCTCGCGACCGGTGTGCGACAGCAGCCACTCGATGGCCGCCTCATCGATCGCCAGGCCACGGCGCAGCGCGCGCTCGCGCAGCACCGCGGCACGGCCTTCCTCATCCAGCGGCTGCAGCAGCACGCGCACGCACTGGCCCAGCCGCGAGCGCAGGTCGGGCAGCAGCAGGCCCAGCTCGCCCGGCGACTTCTGCGCCGTGTACAACACAGTGACTCCAGCCGCACGTGCACGGTTGTGGAAGTCGAACAGCGCGACCTCGTCCTCGCGATTGCCGGCCACTTCGTCCAGGCCGTCCAACGCCACCAGTTCGCGCGCATCCAGCCCGTCCAGCGCCGCACGGACACGGCCGGCGGCGCTGGCCAGCGGCACGTAGGTCGGCAGGCGCCCTGCCTGCTCGGCGCTGGAGCACATCGCCAGTGCCTGGTGGGTCTTGCCGGTGCCCGCCGCGCCTTCCAGGTAGACCCAGTCGTGGCTGGCGCCGACCGCGATCGCGCGCAGCTGCGCCAGCGCGCCATCCGGCGCGCCGATGAAGGTCTCCAGGCGCTGGTCCCGCGGGTAATGCAGGGCCAGCGGCAGTTGCGGCACACCCATCACTTCAGGTCGGGGCCCTTGTCGTTCGGATCGAGCAGGATATGGGGCTGGTCGACCACCCCGTCAAGCACGATCGCCGGCTTCTCGCCCACATACAGCTCGCTCTGGCGATAACGCTGGTGGGCGTAGCGCAGGAGCACGTTGGTCACTGCCGCCACCGGCAGCGCCAGCAGCATGCCGAGGAAGCCGAACAGCTGGCCACCGGCCATCACCGCGAAGATCACCGCCACCGGGTGCAGGCCGATCTTGTCGCCGACGATGCGCGGGGTCAGCACGTAGCTTTCCAGCAACTGGCCCACGGTGAACACCACGCCGACCAGGATCAGCAGCTTCAGGTCGAAGCCCTGCGCCTGCACCAGCGCGGCGATCACCGCCATCAGCACGCCGGTGGTCGCGCCCAGGTACGGGATGAAGCTGATCAGGCCGGCAATCAGGCCGATCAGCAGCCCCAGCTTGAGGCCGACCAGCGACAGGCCACCGGCATAGATCACGCCCAATGCCAGCATCACCAGGAACTGGCCGCGGATGAACGCCCCCAGCACTTCGTTGGACTCACGCGCCAGCGCGCTGATGGTGCCGATGTGGTTGCGCGGGATCACCGAGGCCACCCGCTCCACCAGCTTGTCCCAGTCGCGCAGGAAGTAGAACGCCAGGATCGGCAGCAGCAGGATGTTGACCACCCAGGTCACCATCGCAAAGCCCGAACGCGACACGTAGCCCATGAACGTGGTGGCGAAACCGCCGGCCTGCTGCCAGTGGCTGCGCACCCACTCGATCAGGCGGTCCGGGTCCAGCCACTGCATCACTTCCAGGCCGGTCTTCTGCTCGAACCAGGGAATCCCCTTTTCCATCAGCCACGCCTGTGCCTGCGGCGCGACCGCGATCAGGGTGGTGATCTGGCGCTCGATCATCGGCACCAGCACCAGCAGCAGCGCCACGATCACCAGCACCATCGCCGCGAACACCAGCACCACGCCGGTCATGCGCGAGCGGCCGGTGGCCTCGATGCGGTCCACCAGCGGGTCGCCCAGCCACGCCAGCGCCAGCGCCATCACGAACGGGGTCAGGATCGGCGCCAGCAGCCACACCACCCAGCCGATCAGGCCGGCGAACAGGATGTACTTCAGCCGGCGCAGGAACTGCGCGATTTCAGCTTCCGGGGTCAGGGTCATCGCAGGCGGTACTCGTTGCTGACCGGCGCGGCCACCGGGGCACCGGTGGTGTCATCGATCGGGGTCGGCAGCGCCGGCAGCGGCGCACTGGGTACCAGCACGCCGTTGTCGCCGAGCATGCGGTTGAAGCCGGCCAGGCCGGTGGTCATCTCCACGCTCAGCTCCAGCTGGCCGGCCGAAGCGTGCAGCGGGGTGACAGTGCGCACCACCGGCACTTCGCGCAGGCCCGCGGCCAGGCGCAGGTAGTCATCGGCGCTGTTGATGCCGGTCACCACCACGCGGTAGGTGCCGGCCTGGCCCGTGGCCGCCCCCGCCTTGGCGTAGCGCTTGACCAGCGCGTCGGCGGCACCGTCGGCGCCGGCCGCCATCGCGCGCATGGCGTTGGCGTCCTTGCTGGTCCACTTGTTCAGTTCACGGCCGTTGTCGACGAACACCCAGTCCGCCTGCCAGCCGCCATTGGCGCGGTACAGCTTGCCGATCAGCTGCATCGGTGGCGAGTAGCGCGAGGAGGCGCGGGCCACGGCGGCACTGTCCTGGCGCCAGATGGCCCCGGCCAGGGCCTGTTCGGCAGCGCCGCCGCTGGGCAGGCCCAGCTTGTAGCCCCGCTCGATGGCACGGTTCAGCAACGGGCGGGCGGCGTTGGCCTGCTGCACGCTGACCAGGCGCGGGCCGCTGCCGTCATCGACCGCCAGCCACAGCACCGGCTTCGGCCGCGGCTGCGGCCACAGCGGCAGGCCGAGCGCCGAGACCAGCGCATCGACGTCGTCCTCGCGGAAGCGGGCCACCAGCAGGGTCCGGAAGCTCGGCGCGCCGCTGGCGCCCACGCTCTGGTCCTGCTTGTAGTCGTAGCTGGCCACGTAGTCCTTGGCATTGCGCAGCGCCTGCACCACGCCGGGGCGTGACATCACGTTGCGGTCGCCGGACAGCTTGCCCAGCACCGCGCTCAGGGCACGGGCCAGGGCACCGTTGCGATCGGCCTCGGCCTGGCTGTTGACGGGCACTTCGGCCTCGTAGGCCCCCGAAGCGGTGGCGACATCTCCCTCGGTGCGCAGACCGCTCTGGGCCATCGTGGCCACCGGCAGGCTCAGTGCAAGGAGCAGGGTCAGAATCAGGCTGCGGCGCATCAGGACATCCATTGGCTCGACGAATCCGGGGGAATTGTTGCCCGAATACGGCCTTTGCGCCAATGCGGCCTGTTAAAATCGCCCGTTCAACCCCTGCCAGCGCCGACGCCCGTGACCAACACCCCGTCTTCCGCCCCCTCCCCCCTCACCTACCGTGACGCGGGGGTCGACATCGACGCCGGCAACGCGCTGGTCGAGCGGATCAAGCCCCTGGTCAAGCGCAGCTTCCGCCCGGAAGTGATGGGTGGCCTGGGCGGCTTCGGGGCCCTGTTCGACCTGTCCAACAAGTACCGCGAGCCGGTGCTGGTGTCGGGCACCGACGGCGTGGGTACCAAGCTGAAGCTGGCCCACCAGCTGAACCGCCACGATACGATCGGCATCGACCTGGTCGCCATGTGCGTGAACGACGTGCTGGTGCAGGGTGCCGAGCCCCTGTTCTTCCTGGACTACTTCGCCACCGGCAAGCTGGACATCGACACCGCCGCAGCGGTCGTGGGCGGCATCGCCAACGGCTGCACCGAGGCCGGCTGCGCGCTGATCGGCGGTGAAACCGCTGAAATGCCCGACATGTATGCCCCGGGCGAGTACGACCTGGCCGGCTTCACCGTCGCCGCAGTCGAGAAGAGCGAGCTGAAGGACGGCGCCAGCGTGGCCGCAGGCGACGTGCTGATCGGCATCGCCTCGTCCGGCCCGCACTCCAACGGCTACTCGCTGGTACGCCGCATCTACGACCGCGCCGGCCGCCCGGCCGACCTGGAGCTGGAAGGCGGGGTGAAGCTGGTCGACGCGCTGATGGCACCGACCCGCCTCTATGTGAAGCCGATCCTGGCGCTGCTGAAGTCGCACGGTGCCGCCATCCACGGCATGGCCCACATCACCGGTGGCGGCCTGACCGAGAACATCATCCGCGTGGTGCCCGATGGCCTCGGCCTGGACATCCAGGCCTCGTCCTGGACCCTGCCGCCGGTGTTCCAGTGGCTGCAGAAGGAAGGCGCGGTGGCCGACAGCGAGATGTGGCGCACCTTCAATTGCGGCATCGGCTTCGTGCTGATCGTGGCCGCCGACCAGGTCGCTGCGGTGTCCGAGGCGGTCAAGGCCCAGGGCCTGGACCACTGGACCATCGGCCAGGTGGTCACCGCCGAAGGCGCCGAGCGCGTCCGCATCGGCTGAACCCGACCCCGAGGAGCCCGCATGGACGCAACGCCCCCACTGCCCCCCGCCCCCGTGCCGCCGGCGACGACGGTACCGGCGTTCGGCCCCCAGGACGCCGACCACCTGCGCATGCTGTCAATCGCGCACTACGTGGTCGGCGGCCTGATCGCGCTGTTCTCGCTGATCTTCATCGTCCACATCGTGCTCGGCGTCACCGCGCTCACCGGCAACCTGCCGATGAACTCCGGCGGCCAGCCCTCGTCGCCGGCCGAACAGCGCGTGTTCGGTTGGATGTTCGTCCTGATCGGCTGTGTCATCGTGTTCGGTGGCGTCACCCTGGGCGCGTTCGTGGCCTACGCCGGCCGTTGCCTGGCCCGCCGCCGCCGCTACCTGCTGTGCCTGATCGTGGCCGGGCTGGCCTGCCTGTTCACGCCGATCGGTACCGTGCTGGGAGTACTCAGCCTGATCACGCTGCTGCGCCCGCAGGTCAAGGCTGCGTTCGATGCAGCTGGCACGGCGGCATGACGATTCCGGGCACGCCACCGCCGCTGCCGCATCAGACCCTGGCGCACCTGCAGCTGGGCAGCCACCTGCAGACGCTGAAGGTACTGTTCTACGCGCTGGCGGTTTTCCACTGGTTGGCCGCGCTGACCTTCCTCGGTTTCATCGGCCTGGTCGCCAGCGCGCGCGGGCTGGACGATGGCGCGGTACTGGCCACTGTGTACGGCGTCGTTTCAGTGCTGGCTGCCGCGCTTGGCTTCGTGCAGCTGCACACCGCGCGCCTGCTGTCGCGCCGCACCGGGCTGGCCTGGTGCCAGCGCGCGGCCTGGCTGGCGGTACTGGCCGGCCCGCTGGGCATGGCCCTGACCGCCTATGCCTGGGTGTTCCTGTCCAGGCCGGACATGGCCGCCCTGTTCGACCGCGGCGACCATCTCCGCGTCTGAGCTTGCCGGCAGACGCTCCGCCCTCCCCTGATCGACTCCCCATGTCCGCGCCCGCGCTACCGACGACCGCCCCGCCCACCGCCTCCCGTTTTCCGGGCCCCAAGCGGCTGGCCTTTGCCGCCGTACTGGCAGTGTTCGCAATCAGCTGGATCCATCCGCTCTGGCCCACCGAGCAGGCCCTGCACAGCACGCTGACCGTGGTCGGGCTGGCCGCCCTGCTGTGGGTCGACCGCCGTGGTGGCTGGCTGGGCAACGGCGCGTTCATCGCGATCTGCGGCTTCATCGCGCTGCATTGCGTGGCGGCGCGCTGGCTGTACTCGAACGTGCCCTACGACGCGTGGGCGCAGGCGCTGACCGGCTGGTCGCCCAACGCGGCGTTCGGCTGGCAGCGCAATCATTTCGACCGCCTCATCCACTTCCTGTTCGGCGTCTGCTTCACGCCGGCGCTGCTGCAGCTGGCCGGCCACGCGTGGCCGGCCCTGCGTCGGGGCCAGGCCTTCATCCTGGCGGTGATGACGGTGATGTGCGCCAGCCTGGTCTACGAGTGGTTCGAGTGGGCCATCGCGCTGGCCCTGTCGCCGGATGCCGCCGAGGCCTACAACGGGCAGCAGGGTGACATGTGGGACGCGCACGCCGACATGCTGTTGGCCACCGTGGGCAGCCTGCTGACCTGGCCGCTGATCCGCCGGAGCACCCGGCCATGACCACGCCCACCCGCATTGCGGTGCTTGCCTCCGGCCGTGGCAGCAACCTGCAGGCCATCCTCGATGCGATTGCCGGCGGCCGCCTGCCCGCCGAGGTCGTCGGCGTGTTCTCCGACCGCCCCGCTGCCGCCGCGCTGCAGCGGGTCGACGCTGCCCTGCGCTGGGCGCATGCGCCGAAGGAATTCCAAGACCGCGCGGCCTACGAGCAGGCGTTGGGCGATGCACTGGCCGCCGTCGCGCCGGACTGGATCGTCTGCGCCGGCTACATGCGCATTCTCGGCGCCGCCTTCGTGCAGCGCTTCAATGGCCGCCTGGTCAACATCCACCCCTCCCTGCTGCCGCTGCACAAGGGGCTGGACACGCATGCGCGGGCACTGGACGCCGGCGACGCCGAGCACGGTGCCAGCGTGCACCTGGTCGTACCCGAGCTGGACGCCGGCGCCGTGCTGGCCCAGGTGCGGGTACCGGTGCTGCCCGGCGATGACGCCAACACCCTGGCCACGCGCGTGCTGGCGGTGGAGCATCCCCTGCTGATCGCCACGCTGCAGCTGCTGTGCGCCGGCCGCCTGACTGAACGGGAGGGCCAGCCGCAACTGGACGGTCACCCCCTGTTTAGCCCGCTGGCCCTAGATTCCGCCGGTAACCTGAACCGGTAACGCCCACGCACACGCCCCGCTGACTGCGGGGCTGGCATCCTGCCCACCTCCTGCGGCTCCTCTCTTCCATGAAGACCACGACCCTGCTGTCCACTTCACTGCTGCTGTCGCTTGTCGTGCTTCCCGGAGTGGGTTGGGGCCAGGCGCAGGCGCCTGCCGCCTCGCCCGCTCCGGCGCCGGTGCCAGCGGTGCAGCCGCCGGCCGAAGCGGCGGCCCCGGCCCTGCCGGCGTTGGCGTGGGAACCGCCGCCGCTGCAGCCGTTCAGCGCCACCTACCAGGCCTTCTACAAGGGCAAGGAGGCCGGCGATGCCAGCATGCAGGTCACCCATACCGGCGGCAACCAGTGGCGGGTCGACATGCAGGTGGTCGGCCGCCGCGGGTTCGCCAGCGTGCTGGGCCTGAACATCGAGCAGAGCACGGTCTTCGAGGAGCGCGCCGGCGCCTATGCACCGCTGAGCCAGAGCACGGTGCGCAAGGGCCTGTTCCTCGGCAAGAAGGCGGTCGGCACGTACAACTGGCAGGCCGGTACCGCGCAGTGGAGCGGCGACGTCGAGAAGAAGCGTGCGCAGCCGATTCCGCTGCAGCCGGGCGACCAGAGTGCCCTGCTGATCAATCTGGCGATCATGCGCGACGCCCGTCCGGGTGCCACCATGCACTACCGCTACGTGGACATGGGCAAGGTCCGCCAGCATGACTACCAGGCCGCGCCGCAGACCGAGAACGTCGAAGTCGGCGACCTGTCCTACAACGCGCTGCGGGTCTACCGGACCAACGGCGGCAACAATGAAACCATCCTCTGGATCGCCAACGGAGTTCCCACCCCGGTGCGCATCCTGCAACGCGAAGACGGCGAAGACCGCGTCGATCTGCGCCTGATCGAATACCAAGGAGTCTGAGCATGAGCACCCTGACCCGCCCCCTCGCCTGGATCGCTGCGGCCGCCCTGTCGGTGGCCAGCCTGCCGGCCATGGCCCTGCAGCCGTTCAAGGCCGACTATCTCGCCAGCTACATGGGCATGCAGGCCAATGGCAGCATGACCCTGAGCAGCGAGGGCGCCAACAAGTGGCGCTACACGCTGCAGGTGAAGAACCAGCTGGCGGACCTGAGCCAGAGCACCGTGTTCGAGGAAGTACGCGGCCAGCTGCGCCCGCTCAGCAGCCAGGACCGTTCGGCGCTGCTGGTCAAGAAGCGCAACGTGCAGGCCACCTACAACTGGACCAGCAACCAGGCCACCTGGACCGGCGACATCAAGCCGGACCGGGCCGGCCCGATCGCTCTGAAGGCCGGTGACATGGATGCCCTGCTGATCAACCTGGCGATCGCCCGCGACCTGGCGGCCGGCAAGCCGTTGACCTATCGCATGGTCGACGAAGGCCGCATCAAGAACATGACCTATCGCGTGGTCGGCAAGGAGTCGATCACCGTGGGCGGCAAGAGCTACGAAGCCACCAAGGTCTCGCGTGCCGACGGCAACAAGGAGCTGATCGCCTGGATCGTGCCGGAATTCCCGGTGCCGGCGCGCATGCTGCAGCGTGAGAGTGGCCGTGACGCGCTGGACCTGACCATCAAGGCGATGAACTGAGCGCCGGGGTCGGAGCCCTTTCCGATGGAAAGGGATCCGGCCCCAGGCACCGCGCAAAGAAAACGCCCGCTTTCGCGGGCGTTTTTCTTACTTCTTTTCCTCGGCCGCGGCCGGCTTGAACTCGGTGCGGCAGTCCACGCGGATCTGCTCGCCGGTGCTGCGCCAGACGAAGGTGCGGCAATGGCGGTTGCCCTCCTGGCTGTCGTTCACTGCAACGGCATAGAACGACTCGATGATCTCGTCGCGCGAGACCGTGCCATCGCCATTCCAGTCCATGTCCTTCTGCTCGATGCCCTGGGTGATGGCGATGTTGGCGTACCAGGCGTAGCCCAGCCACGCCAGCACGATCAGGACCAGGGCCAGCAGCGCCTTGCGGCGCGGGCTGAACTTGCCACGCAGGATCATGGCACGCGCCGGATGGTGGCGCCGAGCGAAGACAGCTTCTCTTCGATGTTCTCGTAGCCACGGTCAAGGTGGTAGATGCGGTCGATGGTGGTCTCGCCGCGGGCCATCAGCCCGGCCAGGATCAGCGACGCCGAGGCACGCAGGTCGGTGGCCATCACCGGCGCACCGCTGAGGTGATCGCTGCCGCGCACGATGGCGGTATGGCCTTCGACCTGGATGTCCGCGCCCAGGCGCAGCAGTTCGTTGACGTGCATGAAACGGTTCTCGAAGATCGTTTCATTGATCACGCCAACGCCGTCGGCCACGCAGTTGAGCGCCATGAACTGCGCCTGCATGTCGGTCGGGAAGGCCGGGTACGGCGCGGTGGTCAGGTTGACCGCCTTCGGCCGCTTGCCCTGCATGTCCAGGGTGATGGTGTCGTCGGTGGTCTCGATCTTCGCACCGGCCTCGACCAGCTTGGACAGCACCGCGTCCATGGTGTTCGGGCGCGCACGGTTGACCGTGACCTTGCCACCGGTCATCGCTGCGGCCACCAGGAAGGTGCCGGTCTCGATGCGATCGGGCAGCACTTCGTGGCGGCCACCGGACAGGCGCTCGACGCCTTCGATGACCAGGCGCGCGGTGCCCAGGCCTTCGATCTTTGCGCCCAGCGCGATCAGGCAATGCGCCAGATCGGTCACTTCCGGTTCCATCGCGCAGTTGTCGAGGATGGTGGTGCCTTCGGCCAGCACCGCGCCCATCAGCACGTTCTCGGTGCCGGTCACGCTGACCATGTCGAAGGTGAAATGGCCCCCCTTCAGGCGCTTGGCCGTGGCCTTGATGAAGCCGTTCTCGACCACGATCTCGGCGCCCAGCGCCTGCAGGCCCTTGATGTGCTGGTCGACCGGGCGCGAACCGATCGCGCAGCCGCCGGGCAGCGACACTTCGGCCGCGCCGAAGCGGGCCAGCAGCGGGCCCAGCACCAGGATCGAGGCGCGCATGGTCTTGACCAGTTCGTACGGCGCGACGTGCTGGTTGACCGGCCGCGGATCGACCACGATCGCGCTGCCGCGCGACAGCGTGCCCTGGTCGATGGTGACCTTGGCGCCCAGTTCGCCCAGCAGCTTCACCGTGGTGACCACGTCGTGCAGGTGCGGCACGTTGGTGATCTCCACCGGCTCATCGGCCAGCAGGGTCGCGCAGAGAATGGGGAGGACGGCGTTCTTGGCGCCGGAGATGCTCACTTCACCGTGCAGCGCAGCGCCGCCGGTCACAACGATCTTGGCCATGTATTGGGGATCTTCTGCGGTTCAGCCGGCTTCGGCCGGGGTCACGGTTTTCAGCGCCAGCGCGTGGATCGCGCCGCCCATCAGGTCGCCGAGGGTGGCATAGACCATCCGGTGGCGGGCCAGCGGCATCTTGCCGGCAAAGGCCTCGCAGACCACGGTCGCTTCGAAATGCACGCCATCGTCGCCACGCACGTCGGCGCGGGCGCCGGGCAGGCCGGTTTCGATCAGGTTGCGGATGGTGTCGGCGTCCAACGGGCTTTCCTAATAAAATGAGCGCTCATTCTACTTCCGCTGCGTGGCGTCCGCATGGCCGAGTCCCTCCTGCCCCCCCGTTCCGTCGATCCGGCCAGCCTGGTCGCCAGTGGCCGCCGCGTCTTCGAGATCGAACAGCAGGCCCTCGACGCGGTCGCCACCCGCCTCGGCGAGGCCTTCCAGCAGGCCTGCCAGGCGATCCTGGCCAGTCGCGGCCGGGTGGTTGCCACCGGCATGGGCAAGTCCGGGCACATCGCCCGCAAGATCGCCGCCACCCTGGCCTCCACCGGCACACCGGCGTTCTACGTGCACCCCGGTGAAGCCGGCCACGGCGACCTGGGCATGATCACCGAGGACGACGTGGTGCTGGCACTGTCCTACTCGGGTGAGTCGGACGAGCTGCTGATGCTGCTGCCGGTGCTCAAGCGCCAGGGCAACCTGCTGATTTCCATGACCGGCCGCCCGCAGTCCAGCCTGGCCACCGCCGCCGACATCCACCTGGACGTGAGCGTGCCGGCCGAGGCCTGCCCGCTGGCCCTGGCGCCGACCTCCAGCACCACCGCTTCGCTGGCGATGGGCGATGCGCTGGCCGTGGCCCTGCTCGATGCACGCGGCTTCACCGCCGACGACTTCGCCCGCTCGCACCCGGCCGGCAGCCTCGGCCGCCGCCTGCTGCTGCACATCACCGACGTCATGCACACCGGTGAGGACCTGCCCAGCGTGGGTGCCGACGCCAGCCTCAGCGAGGCGCTGGTCGAAATGAGCCGCAAACGGCTGGGCATGACCGCCGTGGTCGATGCCGACGGTGTGCTGATCGGCCTGTTCACCGACGGTGACCTGCGCCGGGCGCTGGACAGCGCGCTGGACGTGCGGACCGCGAAGATCGCCGATGTGATGACCCGCAACCCCCGCACCATCGGCGCCGACCAGCTGGCCGTGGAGGCCGCCCGGCAGATGGAAACCCAGAAAATCAATGGCCTGATCGTGGTCGATGGCCAGGGCCGCGCGGTCGGCGCCCTGAACATTCATGACCTGTTGCGGGCCCGGGTGGTTTAACCGACAGTCCGTAGACCCCATTCAGTCTGTAACGCCCCACCCGAATCCACCGAGCCCGCCCCCCTGATGCCCTGGTCCCCCCTGCCCGCCTTCCCCGCCCACCTGCATGCCGCCGCGGCCCGCATCCGCCTGGCCTGCTTCGACGTGGACGGTACCCTCACCGACGGTCGGCTGTACTACGACAAGGACGGCAACGAGAGCAAGGCGTACTTCGTGCAGGATGGCCTGGGCCTGAAACTGCTGCAGCAGCACGGTATCCACCCCGTGCTGATCACCGCGCGCAACAGCCAGTCCGCGCTCAAGCGCGGCGCCGACCTCGGCATCGACACCCAGATCGCCGTGGGCGACAAGCTGGCCAGCGTGCAGGCGCTGTGTGCGCAGCATGGCATCGGCCTGGAGCAGGTGGCCTTCATGGGCGACGACCTGCCGGACCTGGCGCCGCTGGGCGCGGTCGGCCTGGCAGTGGCCCCGGCCAATGCCCACCCGTGGATCGCCGAGCGCGTCCACTGGCAGACGCGCGCCGATGGCGGCCGTGGCGCGGCACGTGAGCTGTGCGACATCCTGCTGGCTGCCCAGGGCCATGTGGACGCGGTGCTGGCGAGGTTCGGCGCATGAACCTGCCGACCCTGAACTGGCGCACCGTGCTTGGCATCGGCCTGCTGCTGGCCGCGCTGCTCAGCAGCTGGGCGGCCCTGCGCAACCGCGACAAGGGCGCGGCCGCGGCCGGCCAGGACGTCGGCGTGGACTACATCCTGCACGACTTCCAGATCGTCGCGCTGGATGAGCAGGGCAAGGAATCGACCACCCTGCGCGCGCCGTTGCTGGAACGCCAGCGTGGCGACCAGACCATCAACATCGCCACGCCGCTGTTCGAGATGCCGGACAAGGACGGCAAGCACTGGACCCTGCGCGCCGAGACCGGCTGGCTCAGCGCCAAGGGCGACCAGATGAAGCTGCGCGGCAATGTCGCCGGCGACAGCCCGGCCGGTCCGGGCGTGGTGCCGACCACCTTCCGCACCGACCACCTGGATGTCTTCCCTAAGGAGAATCGTGCCCGCACCGACGCGCGGGTGGTCATGACCCGCCCCGGCATGGAACAGTCCGGCGTCGGCTTCGAGGTGGATTCGAAGAACAACACGTATCATTTCCTCAGCCAGTCCAAGGGCCGTTACACGCCCCGACGCTGATTCCGCCGCCCTCCTGCGACGTCCCCGGACCGGCGCAAGGAAGGCAGCTCCCCCACCCGCCCCCGGGTTTCCGGGCGGCCCCACCGGTAGAACGGACCCCGATGAAGATTCCCTTTGCAGCCGTACTCGCGCTCGGTCTCCTTGTTCCCAGCGCAGCCTTTGCCAAGTCCACCGACCGCAACGAGAACATGAACATCGACGCCGGCGCCCAGTCGGGCGTGCTGACCGGCGACGGCAAGACCGTGCTGTCGCAGGGGGTGACCGTCACCCAGGGCACGCTGGACCTCCGCTCGTCCGAAGCCGAGATCTACCTGAAGGATGGCGAAGCCGTGCGTGCGGTGTTCACCGGCAAGCAGGCCACGATGAAGCAGCAGCTCGACGATGGCACCTGGATGGACGCGGTGGCCGATCGCATCGACTACGACATCAAGACCGAGATCATCACCCTGACCGGCAACTACAAGGTCACCAGCGCGCGCGGCACCAATGCCGGCCAGCGCATGGTCTACAACACCCGCAGCGGCGAGATGAACTCCGGTGGCGATGGCAGCCGCGTGCGCACGGTCATTCCGCCGAAGAACAAGAACGCGGCTGCACAGCCGGCCGCTGCGCCCAAGGCGGCGGCTCCGGCCAGCACGCCGGCCAAGCCGACCGGGAGCAAGAAGTAATGCTCGTCGCCAAGGGCCTGCGCAAGCGCTACAAGCAGCGCGAAGTCGTCAAGGACTTCGGGCTGACCCTCGACGCCGGCGAAGTGGTCGGCCTGCTCGGCCCCAACGGCGCCGGCAAGACCACCTGCTTCTACATGATCGTCGGCCTGGTCGCCGCCGATGCAGGCAGCATCGTGCTCGACGGCAAGGACATCACCGGCGACCCGATGTATACCCGTGCCAAGCAGGGCGTGGGCTACCTGCCGCAGGAACCCTCGGTGTTCCGCAAGCTGACCGTGGCCGACAACCTGCGGCTGGTGCTGGAGCTGCGCGAAGACCTGGATTCGGCCGGCCGCGAACGCGAATTGAACAGCCTGCTCGACGAACTGCAGCTGGGCCATGTGGCCGACCAGCTCGGTGCCAGCCTGTCCGGTGGCGAACGCCGCCGCTGCGAGATCGCCCGCGCCCTGGCCGCGCAGCCGCGCCTGATCCTGCTCGACGAACCGTTCGCCGGTGTCGACCCGATCTCGGTGGGCGAAATCCAGCGCATCGTCACCCATCTGAAGCAGCGCGGCATCGGCGTGTTGATCACCGACCACAATGTGCGCGAGACCTTGGGAATCTGCGACCGCGCGTATATCCTCGCCGAGGGCACCGTGCTGGCCCAGGGCTCGCCGGAGGCGATCCTGGACAACGCCGACGTACGTCGCGTCTACCTTGGGGATTCCTTCAAGTTGTGACCGCAGGCGCCGGGGCCCTTACCTTCCGTTCGGCACAGGCATGAAGACTCGGCTGCAGACATCGTTGGGACAGCAGCTGGTGCTCACGCCCCAGCTGCAGCAGGCCATCAAGCTGCTGCAGATGTCCACGACCGAACTGGAGCTTGAGATCGCCCAGGCGGTGGAGAGCAATCCGCTGCTGGACTGGGCCGACAGCAACGACAGCAGCACCGCCGATGACGGCGGCGGCAGCACTGGGGCCGACGCGCCCGCCGAACGCACCGACACCGGCGACGACTGGGCGCCGGCCGAGCTCGACTGGAGCGCGGCCGGCAGTGGCGGCAGCTTCGACGATGACGATGACACCGGCAGCGCGGCCGAGCGCGTGGCCGAAACCGAGACGCTGGCCGACCACCTGCTGTGGCAGCTGCACCTGTCGCATCTGTCCGCCCGCGACCGCAGTATCGGTGCGGCCTTGATCGATGCACTGGACGACGATGGTTACCTGCGCGAACCGTTGGCCGCGATCGCGGAAACGCTGTTGCCAACGATCCATGCCGACGAGGACGAGATCCAGGCGGTGCTGCACCGCATCCAGCGCTTCGACCCGGTCGGTGTTGCCGCGCGCACGCTCGGCGAGTGCCTGCAGCTGCAGCTGGACGTGGTGCCTGGCGACACGCCGGGGCTGGCGCTGGCGCGACAGATTGCCGCAGGCCCGCTGGAACGGCTGCCACGCAGTGGCGTCGCCGGGCTGGCCCATGAACTGAAACAGCCGCTGGACGAGGTCGAGACCGCAGTGACCCTGCTGCGCTCGCTGGACCCGCGCCCGGGCACGCAGGTTGCGCCGCTTTCGCAGGATACCTACGTGGTACCCGACGTGGTGGTGTGGCGGCAGAACGGCATCTGGCGTGCGGCGCTGGCCGGCCATGCCGGACCGAGGGTAGTGATCCATCGTGGCTACGAACAGCTGATCCGACGTTGTGGCGAGGCCGACGCCGGTTACCTGCGCGCCCAGCTGCAGGAAGCGCGCTGGCTGCTGAAGGGACTGCAGCAGCGCGGCGAAACCCTGCTGCGCGTCGTGCGCAGCCTGATCCTGCAACAGGCCGGGTTCCTCGAATTCGGCGAGCAGGCACTGCGTCCGCTGACCCTGCGCGAGATCGCCGCCGAACTGGGCCTGCACGAATCCACCGTGTCGCGTGCGATCGCCCGCAAGTACGTGCGCACCCCGCGCGGCACCCTGCCACTGCGCGCCTTCTTCGCCTCCGGCATCGATACCGAAGGCGGCGGCGAGGCGTCCAGTACCGCCATCCAGGCGATGATCCGGCGCCTGATCGACGATGAGAACCCGCGCAAGCCGCTTTCTGACGCCAAGCTGGCTGAGCTGCTCAAATCGTCGGGAATTCCAGTAGCGCGGCGCACCGTGGCGAAGTATCGTGAAGCCATGAACATCTCCGCCTCGCACGAAAGGGTCAGAATCGCTTGACGCGCCGCCGCGCCCGGCGGAGAGGTTCATTGGCACATCCGAACACAGGAGAAACCCGATGCGCATCGAAACGTTTGGCAAAGACGTCGAAGTCACCCCGGCCCTGCAGTCCTATGTAGAGGAGAAGCTGGCCCGGATCGGAAAGCACTTCGACCAGCACTGCGAAGCGCGGGTGACCCTCAAGCTGCAGAAGACCGAACACCACGTCGACGCCAGCCTCAACATCCCCGGGCAGACCCTGCACGCCGAGGCCGGTGGCCAGACCATGTATGCCGCGATCGACCTGCTTGCGGACAAGCTTGACCGCCTGGTCATCAAGCACAAGGAGAAAAAACAGCAGCACGCACCGCTGCCGGTGGGCGACAATGGTGGCTGATCGCCACCGTTCCCCGCAGACATGCCCCTGACTGACCTCCTGGCGGCCGTGCAGACCCAGCTCTGCACGGCCTCCGACCGTGACAGCGTCCTGCAGGCCGCCGCCGGGTTGCTGGCCTGCCGCCAGGCCAATGCCGAACAGATCTATCTGAACCTGTGCCAGCGCGAAGCCCTGGGCAGCACCGCGATCGGCCACGGCATCGCCATCCCCCATGGCCGCGCGCCGGCCCTGGACCGCCCCCGTGGCGCCCTGCTGCGCCTGGCGGCCCCGGTCGACTTCGGCGGCGACGAGCCGGTGGACCTGGTGTTTGCGATGGCCGTCCCGGCCCACTACACCCACCAGCACCTGATGCTGCTGTCCGAGCTGGCCGAGCTGTTCTCCGTGCCCGACATCCGCCAGGCCCTGCGTGAAGCGGGCGATGCCCGCGCGCTGCGCGAGGCGCTGGACATGACCCCTCCTGCGAGTGCCGCATGAATACCAGCATCACCGCCCGTGAACTGTTCGAACAGCAGCGCGAGCGGCTGGGACTGCGCTGGGCCGCCGGCAAATCCGGTGAGAAGCGCGAGCTGGAGGCCGGCAACACGGTCTCGCGGCGCCCTTCGCTGGCCGGCTACCTCAACGCCATCTATCCCAACAAGGTGCAGATCCTGGGCACCGAGGAACTGTCCTGGCTGGACGCGCTGGAACCAAGGCAGCGGTGGGAGACCATCGAGAAGATCATGCAGTCGCATCCGCTGGCGCTGGTGCTGACCCGCAACCAGGCGTGCCCGGAAGACCTGCGTGCCGCCGCCGATGAATCCGGCACGCCGCTGTGGCTGTCGCCCAAGCGCGGCCACGAACTGCTCAACCATCTGTCCTACCACTTGGCGCGCACGCTGGCACCCCGCGTGATCCTGCATGGCGTGTTCATGGAGATCTACTCGATCGGCGTGCTGATCACCGGCGAGGCCGGGTCGGGCAAGAGCGAGCTGGCACTGGAACTGCTCAGCCGCGGGCACCGCCTGGTCGCCGACGATGCCCCCGAGTTCACCCAGATCGCCCCGGACGTGCTCGACGGCACCTGCCCCGAGCTGCTGCAGGACCTGCTGGAAGTGCGCGGCCTGGGCGTGCTGAACGTGCGCGAGATGTTCGGCGACACGGCTGTAAAGAAGAACAAGTACCTTCGGCTGATCGTCCACCTGACCAAGCCGATGACCGAACCCACCCCGCATGGCTACGAGCGCCTGACCGGCGACTCGGGTACCCGCCATGTGCTGGACCTGGATGTCCCGCTGATCACCCTGCCGGTGATGCCCGGCCGCAACCTGGCCGTGCTGACCGAGGCCGCGACCCGCCTGCATATCCTGCGCACCAAGGGCATTGATCCGGCGGCGATGTTCATCGCCCGCCACAGCAACCTGCTGGAACGGCGCACCCCCTGATTCCCCTGCCCCGCGAAGAGCCTGTCCATGAGCACCGCACCCCCTACCGCCCCGACCCTGATCATCGTCAGTGGCCTGTCCGGCTCGGGTAAATCCGTCGCCCTGAAGACCTTCGAAGACCAGGACTACTACTGCTCGGACAACCTGCCCATCCAACTGCTGCCGGACTTCGTGCGCAGCCTGCTGGCCAACCATGACGGCAGCGCGCCGCGCCGGCTGGCGGTAGGCATCGACATCCGCGGCCAGGCCGACCTGAGCCAACTGGGCAACTGGCGGCAGCTGGCCACCGATGCCGGCGTGGAAGTGAAGGTGCTGTTCTTCGAAGCCAGTGACGAGGCGGTGCTCAAGCGCTACGCCGACACCCGTCGCCGCCATCCACTGAGCCAGCTGCGGCTGTCATTGCCCGAGGCCATCGCCCGCGAACGCGAACTGACCGCGCCGCTGCGCCGTGAGGCCGATGCGGTGATCGATACCAGCCACCTCAACGTGCACCAGCTGCGGCGGCGGATCATCACCGAGTTCGCGATGGGCCATGCCACCGGCCTGTCGCTGCTGTTCGAATCGTTCGCCTACAAGCGCGGCGTACCGGCCGAGGCGGACTTCGTGTTCGACGCGCGTGTGCTGCCCAATCCGCACTGGGACCCGGACCTGCGCGCGCTCAGCGGCCGTGAGCCCGGCGTGCGCGACTACCTGGAGGCACAGCCGGACGTGCAGCGCTACCTGGCCCAGCTGATGGATTTCCTGGATACCTGGCTGCCGAAACTGGGCGATGGCACGCGCAGCTACGTGACCGTGGCGTTCGGCTGCACCGGCGGCAAGCATCGCTCGGTGTACCTGGCCGAGCGCATGGCCCGGCATGCGCGCGAGAAGGGCTGGGAAGACGTGGCCACGTACCACCGCGAACAGGATTGAGGGGGGTCGGCCGGGCTGCGCCCGGCACCCGCCGGTAGTGCCGGCCGCTGGCCGGCAACAGCAACAGCAAAAGCGGCAGTCCGTGGGATGGCGGGGCGGTGTGGGCAGGCAGGACACGCCGTGAACCCCTCCCTGGGGGCTCGATGGCGCCATCCATGGCGCCAACGGTCCTGCCTGCCCACACCGCCCCGCCTCTGACAGATTCCGTATGCTGTTGGTGGGTGTCGACCTTGGTCGACACGTGGATCCACGCCATGCGTGGATGAATCGCTTTCAGGCCTCGAAAAACGGATGGCGTCGGATCTCCTTTTCAGCGAAAAAGGGCTCGCCAGCGAGCAACACTGAATACGGGACACAGTACCCCTCGCCTGCTGCTATCGCCAATTCACCTTGACCTGTTAACGTGCGGTAATGACCTGTGGCATTCTCCTCGTAACACATCCCGGGGTCGGGACCGCCCTGCTAGACGTGGCGACCCGGCTGCTGCGGCAATTGCCGCTGAAAACCGAAGCTTTCGAAGTACCGTTCGACGCAGACCTGGACGCCCTGCTGCCACTTGCCTCGGCCGCCCTGCGGCGGGTCGACGGCGGTGAAGGCGTGCTGATCCTGACCGACCTGTACGGCGCCAGCCCCGCCAACCTTGCCGGGCAGCTGGCCCGGCTGGGGACCCCGGTTCGCCGGGTGTCGGCGCTGAGCCTGCCGATGTTGCTGCGGGTGATGAATTATCCGGAACAGGGACTGGATCAACTGCCCGCCACAGCCGCGGCGGGTACCCGTAATGGAGCGATAGTCGACGATGCTTGAACGAGAACTCACCGTCAGCAACCGCCTGGGCCTGCATGCCCGGGCCACCGCCAAGCTGGTGCAGACCCTGGCACCGTTCCGCTGCAACGTGACCATGGCCGCCAAGGGCCGTGAGATCAACGCCAAGAGCATCATGGGCCTGATGCTGCTGGCCGCGGGCCAAGGCACTCCGGTCACGGTCCGCATCAACGGCGAGGACGAAGCCGCCGCGATGGAGGCGGTGGTCGGCCTGTTCGAACGCCGCTTCGACGAGGACAGCTGAGCGTGCCACGCGCACGCGCCGGCCAGCTTCCCCCGGGCCAGCGGCCGGTACAACGGCTGGCCGGGCACGGCGCCGCCCGTGGCACGGCGATGGGCCGGGCCCGGGTGCGCCTGCCGCATGCGCTGGAAGTGGCCGAACAACGTGTCGCCCCCCACCAGGTCGAGGCCGAGCTGGCGCGCCTGCACCATGCCGTGGATGCCGCGCGCATGGAAATGCACGAGCTGCGGCAGCGCCTGCATGGCGCACTGAACCAGGAAGTGGGCGAGTTCCTGGACCTGCACGCGCTGCTGCTGGACGACCCGGAGCTGCTGTATGGCCTGGACGAACTGATCCGCAGCGGCCCGTACAGTGCCGGTTACGCCCTGCGCCTGCAGCGCGACCGCCTGGCCAAGGTCTTCGATGGCATGGACGATGCCTACCTGAAGAGCCGCATGGACGACCTGGACCATGTGATCGGCCGTATCCATGCCTTCCTGCAACCCGAACGCGCGCCGGCAATGAAGGGCCTGGCCGGCGAGATCCTGGTCTGCGACAACATCGCTCCGTCCGAGCTGGCGCAGCTGCAGGCGCAGGGCGTGGTCGGCATCGTCACCGCCGCCGGCAGCGCGCTGTCGCACAGCGCGATCCTGGCACGCAGCCTGCACCTGCCGCTGATCGTCAACGTGCCGCAGCTGCTGAGCCGCATCGCCGACGGCGACGTGCTGATCATCGACGGCGCCGACGGCAGCATCACCGCCAACCCGTTGGCGGACAACCTGCGTGACTACCGCACGCGCCTGAAGGAGCACGCACGCGAGCAGCGCGAGCTCGGCCGCCTGCGCAGCAAGCCCAGCCGCACCCGCGACCAGGTCGACATCGCCCTGCTGGCCAATGCCGAGTCGCTGGAAGACGTCACCCAGGCGCATGCGCTGGGTGCGCAGGGGCTGGGCCTGTACCGCACCGAATTCCTGTTCCTGCAGCGCAACGAGCTGCCGGACGAAGAAGAACAGTTCCAGACCTACCGGGATGCCGCGCTGGGCATGAGCGGCCGGCCCGTCACCATCCGCACGCTCGACCTGGGTGCGGACAAGGCCGATCGCACCGGCCTGACCCTGAGCAACGAAGAGAATCCGGCGCTGGGCCTGCGCGGCGTGCGCCTGTCGCTGGCACGACCCAAAGTGGCCGACACCCAGCTGCGCGCGATCCTGCGCGCCTCCGCCTACGGCAAGCTGCGCGTGCTGGTGCCGATGATCAGCACCCGCGAGGAACTGCTGGCGGTGCGCCGGCGCATGCTCAAGCTGAGCGAACAGCTGCGCGCCGAAGGCCACATGGTGGCCGAACACGTGCCGCTGGGCGCGATGATCGAAGTGCCGGCGGCTGCACTGGCGCTGGAGAGCTTCATCGATCTGGTCGACTTCCTGTCGATCGGCACCAACGACCTGGTGCAGTACCTGCTGGCCGCCGACCGCAACAACGAGGCGCTGGGCGAGTTGTACTCACCGCTGCATCCCGCCGTGCTGCGGCTGCTGCAGATGGTGATCGAGACCGGCGCACGCCACCGTATTCCGGTCGCGGTCTGCGGCGAAATGGCCGGCGATGCGCGGATGACGCCGCTGCTGCTGGCACTGGGCCTGAGCGAGTTCAGCCTGCACCCCGGCACCCTGCTGGAAGTGCGCCGCGCGATCCGCGACGCTGACCTGGGCGCACTGCGCGCCCGCGCACCGAAACTGCTGGCCGCGCGTGACCGCCGTGCCATCGAACGCTGGCTGGCGCTGGTGGCCGATACGCCCTGATACCACCCGCTCGCCGGGCATGCATGCCTGGGGTCAGATCCCTTTTCCGCGGGAGAAGGGTCTGATCCCGTCCCGTTGAACGCCAGGAGGTAGCCGGCCAGCGGACGGCACTACCGCCACCCGGCGGCTATGCGCTGAAACATCCCCTTGCGATAATGACGCGCTGAACACCCCTGTTGCCGCATCCTTGCCGGGATCGCGGCTTTTCTTATCCCGCGGGAGCTGCGATGGCTGAAGCCGTACGCCACGACAAGACTGCGCGCCAACTGCGGATGTTGTCCGATGCACTGGACAGCGGCCGGCTGGGCCCGGTGCGTCGGCTGGTCAATACCCTGGCCCCGGCCGAGATCGGCAACCTGCTTGAATCGCTGCCGCCGGGCAAGCGCGAAGTGGTGTGGGGCCTGGTGGATCCGGACGATGACGGCGAGGTGCTGGTCCACGTCGGCGACGACGTGCGCGAAAGCCTGCTCGCGGACATGGACCCGGACGAAATCATCGCCGCGGTCGAAGACCTGGACATCGACGATCTGGCCGACCTGGTCGAAGACCTGCCGGATACGGTCATCGACGAAGTCCTCAAGTCGATGGACCGCGAGAACCGCGAGCGCCTGGAACAGGTGCTGTCCTATCCCGAGGACAGCGCCGGCCGCCTGATGAACCCGGACGTGGTGACCGTGCGCGCCGACGTCAACGTCGACGTGGTGCTGCGCTACCTGCGCCTGCGCGGCGAACTGCCCGACCACACCGACCACCTGTTCGTGGTCAGCCGGCGCCATCAATACCTCGGCCGGGTGTCGCTGGCGGCCCTGGTGACCCACGAGGACACCACCCCGATCAACCGCCTGATCGATGACGAGCAGCCGGCCATCGACGTCGGCGAGAGCGACCAGGAGGTCGCCCGCCAGTTTTCCGACCACGACTGGATTTCCGCCCCGGTGGTGGATGAGAACAACATCCTGGTCGGTCGCATCACCATCGATGACGTGGTCGACATCATCCGTGGCCAGGCCGAGCATCAGGCGCTGGGCGCCGCCGGCCTGGACGAGGACGAGGACATGTTCAGTCCGGTCTGGCGCGCGATGCGCCGCCGCCTGATGTGGCTGTCGGTGAACCTGTGCACGGCCTTCCTGGCCTCCAGCGTGGTCGGCCACTTCGAAGGCACGATCGACAAGCTGGTGGCGCTGGCCGTGCTGATGCCGATCGTGGCGGGCCTGGGTGGCAATGCCGGCACCCAGGTGCTGGCGCTGATGGTGCGCGGCCTGGCGCTGGGCCAGGTGGGCGCCTCCAACGCGCGCACGCTGCTGTGGAAGGAAGTGCGGGTGGCCGCGCTCAATGGCCTGCTGCTGGGCTCGATCCTGGGCATGATCGTGCTGGTCTGGTTCCACTCGCCCGGGCTGTCGGCGGTGATCGCCATCGCGCTGACCTGCAACCTGCTGTTCGCCGCACTGGCCGGCGTGCTGGTGCCGCTGACCCTGAAACGCTTTGGCTTCGACCCGGCACTGGCCAGTGGCATCTTCCTGACCGCCGTGACCGACTCGATGGGCTTCTTCACCTTCCTCGGCCTGGCCACGCTGGTGCTGCTGCACTGATCCCTGCCGGGCCGGATCCCCGCAACGCGGAGCTCCGACCCACGCCAAAACCCGGGGTCGGATCTCCGCTGCGCGGGGCTCTGACCCGATTCCAACTGGACCCCCATGGCCACCACGATCGAAAACTATTTCCAGCCCGGCTGGCGCGACCAGCAGCACACCTGCCCGGCCTGCGAATGGAAGGGCAGTTCGCGCGCCATGGAGATGGAATTGGACGAGGACGCGACCGAGTACGCCTGCCCGGTCTGCGAAAACCCGTTGCTGGTGGTGCTGCACCCGGACCTGGCGCAGGTGCAGGCCGCCGCCGCCGAGGGCAACGCCGAGGCACAGGAGCAGCTGGCCATCATCGCCAGCGTGCCGCGGCCGCAGTGACGCAGCGCACGATGCCACGTTGACCTGCGCGGACTACGATGCGGCTGAACCCACCGCTTCTGGAACGCCGATGGTCCGTAGGATGATGCGCTGGCTGCCGATGCTGGCGATCCTGATGATGGCGGGCTGCGCCTCGCAGCCGGACAGCGCGCGCGGCCGCTTCGAATCGCGTGCAGTGAAAGTGGATGGGCGTACCGCCTATTACCAGGTGTTCATTCCGGCAACCGCGGCGCGCACGCCTGGCGCACTGCCGGTGGTGCTGTTCCTGCATGGATCCGGCGAGCGTGGCGGCGACGGTGTCAAGCAGACCCATGCGGGGCTCGGGCCGCACCTGCGCAGGCACGCGGCCGACTTCCCCGCATTGGCCGTATTCCCGCAGGTGCCGGGCCACGAGGAATGGAGCGGGCGCAACAACCGCGTCGCGCTGGCCGCCCTGGACGCCACCATCGCCGAGTTCGGTGCCGATCCCTCACGGCAGTACCTGACCGGAATGTCGATGGGCGGCTACGGCAGCTGGAACATCGCGCTGGATGACCCCGGGCGCTTCGCCGCGATCGTGCCCGTGTGCGGCGCGGTGCTGGCGCCGCGCGCGGTGCGCCCGACCCTGTTCGTCGAACGGGTGGCCCATGAAGCCGATCCGTATGCGGCCATCGCCCAGCGCCTGAGAGGCACGCCGATCTGGATCTTCCACGGTGCGCTGGATGACGTGGTGCCGCCGGATGACGACCGCCGGCTGCACGCCGCATTCCAGAGCGCCAACGCACGCGACGTGCGCTACACCGAATATCCGGACGGCAACCACAACGCCTGGGATGCCACCTACGCCGACCCGGCGATGTGGGACTGGCTGTTCGCGCAGAAGCGCTGAACCACGACGTCCGGTGGTTGCCCACCAAGGTTGGAACCTGCTTTCGGTGGGTGCCAACCTTGGTTGGGCACTATCTGCCCGCCCTGGGGATTCGCCATCACATGCATTGCGTGCCGGAACAGCGATTCATGGGTCAGACCTTCCAGATCCAGACGCTGGTCCTGCATGGCGGTAACCGCAACGGCATCATTGGCGAACAGAGCCGCCCGGCCATGCACGTTCGTGGTGAGGATGTAGCTCTGGCCGATACTGGAATGACGGCCTGGCAGGAGACGGGTGCTGTTCATGCAGAAGAGCATGGGCGGGCGCATGTTCCCTGAACATCGGGAAATCACCTTCGCCCGGGTAGGCCAGTGCCAACCAAGGTTGGCACCCACCCCAACGGCAGTGCCAACCAAGATTGGTACCTGCCAAGGCGGGTCAGCCCAGCAGGGTTTCCAGCACGGCCATGCGCACGGCGACGCCGTTGGCGACCTGGCGCAGCACCCACGACTGCGGGCCGTCGGCCACGTCGTCGGTGACTTCCACGCCGCGGTTGATCGGGCCCGGGTGCAGCACTGCAGCGTCCTTGCCGGCGCGGGCCAGGCGCTCGCGGGTCAGGCCGTACTGGGCGTGGTACTGCTCCAGCGACGGCACCAGGCCTTCCTCCATGCGCTCGCGCTGCAGGCGCAGCATCATCAGCGCGTCGACGCCTTCGAGCATCGCGTCGAAGTCATCGCCGACCACGCAGCCCTTCAGGGTCTCGTCATCCGGCAGCAGCGACTGCGGGCCGCAGACGCGGATCTCGCCCACGCCCAGCGTACGCAGCGCATGCAGGTCGGTGCGGGCCACGCGCGAGTGCTTCACGTCGCCGACGATCACGACCTTCAACTTCGAGAAATCCGCGCCCTTGGCCTGGCGCAGGGTCAGCATGTCCAGCAGGCCCTGGGTCGGGTGCGAACTGCGGCCGTCACCGGCGTTGATCAGTGCAGTGCCCTCGCCCGCCGCCTCGGCCAGTGCGGCCACGGCGCCATCATCGGGATGGCGTACCACGAAGCCGCGTACGCCCATTGCTTCCAGGTTGCGCAGCGTGTCGCAGGCGGTTTCGCCCTTGCGGGTAGACGACGTCGACGCATCGAAGTTCAGCACGTCGGCGCCCAGGCGCTGTGCGGCCAGCTGGAACGAGCTGCGGGTGCGCGTGGACGGCTCGAAGAACAGCGTGCACACCGCCGAGCCGGCCAGCACGTGGCGCTTGTTGCCAACACGGCCGACCGCGGCATCGCGGATCTGTCCGGCCCGATCAAGCAGTTGCAGCAGGGTTTCGCGCGGCAGGCCCTCCAGGGTCAGCAGGTGGCGCAGGCGTCCGGAGGCATCGATTTGCTGGGCGGTCATGGCGGGAGTCGTGCAGTCAGGGAATGGGGGTGGCGTCGTCCGGCGACGACAGCCAGCGGTCGATGATCACCGCCGCGGCCACGGCATCGAGGGCGGCCGCATCGCGGCGGCGCTTGCGCCCTTCAGCGCGCTCGACGGCGAAGCGGCGCGCGGCCTCGACCGAGCTGGAACGCTCGTCGATCATCACCACCGGCAGCTTGAAGCGTTCCCGCAGCTGGCGGGCAAAGCCCTGCGCGCGCTTGCGGTTGGGCTGGTCCTGGCCATCCAGCGTCAGCGGATCGCCGACCACCAGGCCGTCGGGCTTCCATTCCTTGAGCAGGCGCTCGATCGCGGTCCAGTCCGGGCCGTTGCCGTGCACATCGACCACGGCCACTGCGCGCGCATGCGCGGCGAAGGCACTGCCGATGGCCACGCCGATCCGGCGCGAGCCGACATCAAATCCCAGGACCGTGCCGTCGCGGCGGATGGCCGGAGCCGGAGGCGCCGCCGCGGGCGTGGTCGGCTCAGACATGGCCGCTGTAGTCGGTCAGCCGGAACAGGTCGACGCCGATGCGCGAGGCCGCTCCCTGCCAGCGCTGTTCCAGCGGCAGCTGGAACACCAGCTCGGCATCGGCCGGTACGGTCAGCCAGCTGTTCTCGGCCAGCTCGGTTTCCAGCTGGCCTGCCCCCCAACCGGCACAGCCGAGGGTAACCACGGCGTTGGCCGGGCCTTCGCCGCGCGCCATCGCTTCGAGGATGTCGCGCGAGGTGGTCAGGTACAGCCCTTCGCCGACGATCAGGCTGGAGTCCCACGCCCTTGCATCGTCATGGATGACGAAGCCACGTTCGGGATGCACCGGGCCGCCGTTGAGCACCATGCGCGCCTGCAGCTCACCATCGCCGGTGGCGATGTCCATCTGCGCGAGCACTTCGCCCAGCGTGTACTCGGACGGCTGGTTGACCAGCACGCCCATCGCCCCGTTCTCGTCGTGCTGGCAGATCAGCGCGACACTGCGGGCAAAGGTCGCGTCGAGCAGCGACGGCAGCGCGACGAGCAGGTGATCGGCAAGGGAGGTCGGCGTTACAGGCATGGCTGACATTCTAGCGGCTGGGCGCGCCGGGCGCCTCCACCCGGCGGTCACGGCGCGCATAATGACCTCCCCCCGCGCAGGAGTTCGACGTGTCCGGTTACTGCCTCATCGCCCCGGGCCATCCGGTGCACGACGACTACCACGCCAACGAATACGGCTTTCCGCAGCGCGACGAGCGCGAGCTGTTCGAGCGGCTGGTGCTGGAAATCAACCAGGCCGGGCTCAGCTGGGAAACGATCCTGAAGAAGCGCGAGGGCTTCCGCGCGGCCTACGACGGCTTCGAGGTGGACCGCGTGGCGGCGTATGCCGAGCAGGACATCGAACGCCTGCTGTCGGACCCGGGCATCATCCGCAACCGCCTGAAGGTGCTGGCGGCGATCCACAACGCGCAGGTGATCCAGCAGCTGCGGGCCAGCCATGGCAGCTTCGCGGGGTGGCTGGACGCACATCATCCGCGCAGCAAGGCCGACTGGGTGAAGCTGTTCAAGAAGACATTCCGCTTCACCGGCGGCGAGATCACCGGCGAGTTCCTGATGAGCCTGGGCTACCTGCCCGGCGCGCACGCCGCAGATTGCCCGGTGCATGCGCGGCTGCTGACACTGTCACCGCCCTGGTTGCAGGCCACCGCGCGCTGATGGATATCCGCCGGGCATGGCCCGGCGTCATCACCCGCGGCGTTCCGGGGTTGCCGACCAGTGGCCGGCACTGCCGTCGGATCGTCACACGCCCATGTAGCGGCCGGGGCGATGGTTGAACATCAGCACCAGGCTGAGCACCACCGCGCCGATGGCCGAGTACAGCACCTTCGACGGCGACAGCACGAAGAACGCGGCCACCATCAGGCAGGCGTCGTAGGACATCTGCACCTTGCCCGCGCTCCAGCCACGGGTGCGCTGCAGGTACACCGCCAGGATGCCGATGCCGCCGAGGCTGGCACGATGGCGGATGAAGAACAGGATGCCCAGGCCCGACAGCGCGCCACCGACGATCGCCGAATACAGTGGGTTGATGTGCGAGAAGTCGATCCAGCGCGGCAACAGGTCGGTCAGCACGCCACAGGCGGTGACCGCAGCAAAGGTCTTCAGGGTGAATTCCCAGCCCATGCGCCGCAGCGCCACCCAGTAGAACGGCAGGTTGACCAGCACGAACACCAGGCCGAAGTTCCAGCCCATCGCGTAGTGCAGCAGGAACGCCAGGCCGGCCATGCCGCCGATCATCAGCCCCCCCTTGGCGAAGATGGCCAGGCCCAGCGAGGCCACCATCGTGGCCAGCACCATGCCCTGCACGTCCTCGGCGATCGAGTGACGCAGCGCTTTCTCATCGGCGGTGGTGCCGGCACTGTCGGGCGGAGGGGTCAGCGGACCAGCGGTGACCAGGTGGCCGTCAGCGTCGTCGCACGGCGCGGGGCCATGGGAAGGAAGGGACATGCGGGTGGGGGAACAGCAGGTGGGGAGCGGTATTAGACACGATCTGCATGACAGTTGCAGATGAAATCGTTCAGCTGAATGCGCCCCACTGTGCCCGCTCCGGCGCGGCTCAGCCCCTGCCGGCCAGATGGTGCGCCACCAGCGCGTTCGCATGGCCATGGCCCAGCCCATGCTCACTTTTCAGGAAGCTGACCAGTTCCATGTGTTTCAGGCCCGTCTGTCCCGCCAGCAGCCCCAGCCAGCGCGCCACCGGTTGCCCATAGGTCCTCTCGATGGAGGGGAAGTAGGAGGCCGGGCCCTTGGGCTTGGTGTCAGCGCTCATGCGAAAGCTCCTTGCGTTGGATGTACCGTTACGACGAGCCGGGGATCCGGAAATCGACAGATCCGTTCAATCCGGGAGCCGTATCATCCCTGCATGCCCCGTGAAAACCTCAACGACCTGCAGGCCTTCGTCCACGTCGCCCGCGAGGGCAGCTTCACCAAGGCCGCCGCCCAGCTGGGCGTGTCCCAGTCCGCGCTCAGCCATGCCATGCGCGGCCTGGAACAGCGCCTTGGCGTGCGCCTGCTGACCCGCACCACCCGCAGCGTATCGACCACCGAAGCCGGCGCGCGCCTGCTCGACACCCTTGGCCCACGCCTGGCCGAGATCGAGGACGGCCTGGCCGCGCTGGCCGAGTACCGCGAGCGCCCGGCCGGCACCATCCGCATCAATGCCACCGGCCATGCGGCCGAGTACATTGCCTGGCCACGGCTCGCGCCCCTCCTGCAGCAGTATCCGGAGCTGAAAGTGGAACTGGCCGCCGATTACGGGCTGGCCGATATCGTGGCCGAACGTTATGACATCGGCATCCGCCTCGGCGAGCGGCTGGCGCGCGACATGATCGCGGTGCCGATCAGCCCGCCGCTGCGCATGCGCGTGGTCGGCGCGCCCCGCTACTTCCGCCAGCACGTGGCGCCACGGCATCCGCACGAGCTGGCCGACCACAACTGCGTGACCCTGCGCCTGCCCACGCACGGCGGGTTGATGCCGTGGGATTTCGGCCAGGACGGCAACGAACTGAGCGTGCGCGTGAGCGGCCAGTGGACCTTCAACACCATGGGCATGACCCGCGCCGCAGCCCTGGCCGGCAGTGGACTGGCGTGGTTGCCGGAGGACCAGGTGCAGCCAATGCTGGCCGATGGGCGACTGCAGTCGGTGCTGGATGACTGGTGCCCGCACTTCGATGGCTACTACGCCTACTACCCGTCGCGCCGCCACGTGACCGTGGCGATGCGCACGGTGCTGGATGCGCTGCGCGGGCCTATGCAGGGGTGAGGGTCAGGGAGTGCGGACCAACGGTCCGCACCCACCTGGCGATCAACCCTTGGCCTGCGCCGCACGCTGCGCGTTGTAGCGCTCGCCAACGATCGACACCTCGTCCAGCGCCTGCGCGATGCGCTGCAGTTCTTCCGGCGCCAGCTGCAGGTCGACCGCGCCCAGGTTTTCTTCCAGGCGATGAACCTTGGTGGTGCCCGGGATCGGCACGATCCACGGCGCCTGTGCCAGCAGCCAGGCCAGCGCCACCTGCGCCGGCGTCGCGCCCCGTGCTGCCGCGATCGTACTGATGCGATCCACCAGCGCCTGGTTGGCGCGGCGCGCCTCCACTTCGAAACGCGGCACGCTGTTACGGAAATCGTTGGCGTCGAAGGTGGTGTCGGCGTTGATCGTGCCGGTGAGGAAGCCGCGGCCAAGCGGGCTGAATGGCACGAAGCCGATGCCCAGCTCCTGCAGCGTCGGCAGCAGTTCACGCTCCGGCTCGCGCCACCACAGCGAATACTCACTCTGCACGGCGGCGACCGGCTGCACCGCATGCGCGCGACGCACGGTGGCAGCGCTCGCCTCGGACAGCCCGAAGTGGCCGACCTTGCCTTCGGCGATCAGGTCGCGCACGGTGCCGGCCACATCCTCGATCGGCACGTTCGGGTCGACGCGGTGCTGGT
The DNA here is from genome assembly GCF_059371235.1 of Stenotrophomonas sp. YJH_SMC_29. Classification (NCBI taxonomy): domain Bacteria; kingdom Pseudomonadati; phylum Pseudomonadota; class Gammaproteobacteria; order Lysobacterales; family Lysobacteraceae; genus Stenotrophomonas; species Stenotrophomonas sp. YJH_SMC_29. Next base: position 158,372 of record NZ_JCAFUK010000005.1, read on the forward strand.
AGAACAGGTCGATATGGTCGGTGCGCAGGCGCTTGAGGCTGGCTTCGGCGACGGCGCGGATGTTCTCGGGGCGGCTGTCCAGGCCGTCATCGGTGCGCGCGCCCTTGAATCCGAACTTGGTGGCAATCACCAGCCTGTCGCGGTGGGGCGCCAGCGCCCGGCCGAGCAGATCTTCGTTGGTGTACGGGCCGTACACCTCGGCGGTATCGAAGAAGGTCACGCCGCGCTCGACGGCGGCCTCCAGCAGGGCCACACCCTGGCTCTGCTCGACCGGCTGGCCGTAGGCATGGGTCAGGCCCATGCAGCCCAGGCCGAGGGCGGAAACCTTCAGGCCGCTGCGGCCCAGTTCGCGTGTCTGCATCGTCGTGCTCCAGAGGGGGAGTGCTGACGATACGCCTGTCGTGGCGCTGGATTGAGCCAGCCCGGCCGCAGTCGGTCATGACCGGAATTCATCAATCGCCTGTGGTGCCCGTCACTCCATGCCCTTCAGGGTGTCAGTGCAACCCGCCAGTTCCACCATCATCCTGCCGGTGTTGCGGAACGCCGGATCCCGCGGCACCCATCGTGCGAACCAACGCTGCTCGCCGTCCACCACGGACTCGAACATCCACGATGAGCCATCAAGCCCAGCGCTCGAATCTTCGCCCTGCAACAGCGCAAACGCGGCGGCGATGGCGTTCCATTCCTGCGCACTCAGCGCGCGCGGTGGAGCGCACGCGCCACCCTTGATGACGGTGGCTGGGCTTCCGGGTAACGATCCAGGAATCTCGAAATCGCGCGCACTGCGCCCGACGATCCACGCGTGGCCCGCTGCATTGCGCTGCGCGCGTACTACCACGCCACGGAAGAATGGGGTATGCCAGACGAAGCGATACGCCTGGACCGGCACGCTGCCACAGCGGAACGACGGCTCCGGCAAGCCATCGAGATCCCGCAACGCGTCTCTGTAGGATGCCCTCGCAAACCCGGTGAAATCGAGGAACGGAAGCGAGCCCCTGCTACGCCGCTGTGCAGGCGGTGGCAGCAGATACCAGGCATGCGCCTGTGGATCGTCGCAGCCCTCGGCCGCGGCTGCCGGTTCGGGGGTACGGGCACAACCGGCCTGCAGCAGCACGGCGATGGCCAGTATCACGCTCGTAGTCACACGCATGCAGGCCTCCCTGGCAGGTTCACGCGGGCGTGCATCCGGCGCCGCGGTCATCCCGGAGCAGCGGGCGCCCGCAGGCGCCCGTCCGGTCAACGGATCTCCGAGATCTCCACGCCATCCAGTCCCTGCGACAGGGTGCGCGCGTCGCCGCCCTGGCTGAGCTTGATGCGCAGGCGCACCTCGTTCTGCGAGTCGGCGTAGCGCAGCGCGTCCTCGTAGCTGATCTCGCCGGCCTGGTACAGCTCGAACAGGCTCTGGTCGAAGGTCTTCATGCCCAGCTGGACCGAGTCCTTCATCACTTCCTTCAGCTTGTGGATCTCGCCGTCGCGGATGTAGTCCTGCACCAGCGGCGTGCCGAGCAGGATCTCCATCGCCACCTTGCGCGAGCGACCATCGGGGGACGGCACCAGCTGCTGCGCGACCACGCCCTTGAGGTTCAGCGACAGGTCCATCAGCAGCTGGTTGCGGCGGTCTTCCGGGAAGAAGTTGACGATGCGGTCCATCGCCTGGTTGGCGTTGTTGGCATGCAGGGTGCACAGCACCAGGTGGCCGGTTTCAGCGAACGCGATGGCGTGGTCCATGCCTTCGCGGGTACGCACCTCGCCGATCATGATCACGTCCGGCGCCTGGCGCAGGGTGTTCTTCAGCGCGGCTTCCCAGCTGTCGGTATCGATGCCGACCTCGCGCTGGGTGATGATGCAGCCCTCGTGCTTGTGCACGAATTCGATCGGGTCCTCGATGGTGATGATGTGGCCGGTCGAGTTCTGGTTGCGGTAGCCGATCATCGCCGCCAGCGAGGTCGATTTACCGGTACCGGTGGCGCCGACGAACAGGATGATGCCGCGCTTGGTCATCGCCAGCGTCTTGATGATCGGCGGCAGGCTCAGCTCTTCCACGGTCGGAATGCGCGTCTCGATGCGACGCAGCACCATGCCGACCTGGTTGCGCTGGTAGAAGCAGCTGACACGGAAGCGGCCGACACCGGACAGGCCGATGGCGAAGTTGCATTCGTGGGTCTTCTCGAATTCCTCGCGCTGCGCCGGGGTCATCACGTTGAGGACCAGGTCGCGGCTCTGCTGCGGCGTCAGTGGGGTCTGGGTGATCGGCGAGATCTTGCCGTTGACCTTCATCGCCGGCGGCATGCCGGCCGTGATGAACAGGTCCGAGGCGCGCTGGTGCGCCATCAGCTTGAGGAACGAAGTGAAATCGATGGTGGTCGCGGTGCTGTTCACGGCGGGCTCCCAAGAGGGCATGTACCAGGAAACGGTCGGTGGAGGAAACGGCACGGGGACGGCGCCGCACAGGTGCACGCCGCCCGTGGTTGTCCCGCCTTACTCGAACAGGCGCTTGTCCTTGGCGTACTCGCGGGCCTGGTTGCGGGTGATCAGGCTGCGCTTGACCAGGTCCTGCAGATGCTGGTCCAGGGTCATCATGCCGTACTGCTGGCCGGTCTGGATGGCCGAGTACATCTGCGCCACCTTGTCCTCGCGGATCAGGTTGCGGATGGCCGGGGTGCCGACCATGATTTCCCACGCTGCGGTACGACCGCCGCCAACCTTCTTCAGCAGCGCCTGCGAGATCACCGCACGCAGCGACTCGGACAGCATCGAGCGCACCATCGGCTTTTCGCCGGCCGGGAACACGTCGATGATGCGGTCGATGGTCTTGGCCGCCGAGCTGGTGTGCAGGGTGCCGAACACCAGGTGGCCGGTTTCCGCGGCGGTCAGCGCCAGGCGGATGGTTTCCAGGTCGCGAAGTTCGCCGACCAGGATGATGTCCGGGTCCTCGCGCAGTGCCGAGCGCAGCGCTTCGTTGAAGCCATGCGTATCGCGGTGCACTTCGCGCTGGTTGATCAGGCACTTCTGCGAGGTGTGCACGAATTCGATCGGATCCTCGACGGTGAGGATGTGGCCGTATTCGTTCTTGTTGATGTAGTCGATCATCGCCGCCAGCGTGGTCGACTTGCCCGAACCGGTCGGGCCGGTCACCAGGATCAGGCCCTGCGGCTGCTGGATCACTTCACGGAACAGCGGCGGGCAGGCCAGGTCCTCGAGGGTGAGCACCTCGGACGGAATGGTACGGAACACCGCACCGGCGCCACGGTTCTGGTTGAACGCGTTCACACGGAAGCGCGCCAGCGACGGGATCTCGAAGGAGAAGTCCACTTCGAGGAATTCCTCGTAATCGCGGCGCTGCTTGTCGGACATGATGTCGTACACCAGCGCATGGACCTGCTTGTGGTCCAGGGCCGGGATGTTGATCCGGCGAACGTCGCCGTCCACGCGGATCATCGGCGGCAGGCCTGCGGACAGGTGCAGGTCGGACGCTTTGTTCTTTACGGAAAACGCCAGCAGTTCGGCGATATCCATGAGCGGCTACTCCCCAATAACGGCTTCGACTGGAAGGATCTTTCCCCGGGCGGCAGTATAGCCTCCTGATTCAACGGAACGCGTTACGTGGCCACTCCCCTGCCCCAGATCCTGAGCAACCTGCATGCCGCCGCCGAGGCGGCCGGCCGGCCTGATCCGCGCCTGCTGGCGGTTTCCAAGACCCAACCGGCCGAGGCCGTGGCCGCGCTGGCCGCGCAGGGCCAGCAGGCCTTCGGCGAGAACTATGTGCAGGAAGCGCTGGCGAAGATGCAGGCGCTGCAGCACCTGGCGCTGGAGTGGCACCTGATCGGGCACCTGCAGTCGAACAAGGCCGAGGCAGTGGCCAGCCATTTCGACTGGGTGCAGAGCGTGGACCGGCCCAAGCTGGTGGCTGCGCTGGCGCGCCATCGCCCGGCCGCACGCGGCCCGCTGAACGTGCTGATCCAGGTCAACATCGACGACGAATCCAGCAAGCACGGCTGTGCGCCGGAGGACGTCGAGGCATTGGCCGCCGCGATTGCCGCTGAGCCCCGCCTGCGCCTGCGTGGCCTGATGGCGATTCCCGCGCCATGGCCCGAGGCCGAGCGTCGCCGCGATGCATTCGTGCGCATGCGCACACTTTTCCACTCACTGGCCGCCCAGCACGCGCAGGTCGACACGCTGTCGATGGGCATGAGCAGCGACTACGCCGACGCCATCGCCGAGGGCGCCACCCTGGTGCGCATCGGCACCGCCCTGTTCGGCGCGCGCCCGCGCCCGGCCTGATCTTGCAAGGAGAGTTCCATGGCAGCTGATTCCATCACCTTCATCGGCGGCGGCAACATGGCGCGCAGCCTGATCGCCGGCCTGATCCGCCAGGGCGTGCCGGCCGCGCACATCCATGTGGCCGAACCGGTGGCCGCCCTGCGCGAGTCGCTGGCTGCCGACTTCGGCGTGCAGGTGCACGACAACGCAATCGATGCGGCCGCGCAGGGCGGCACCTGGCTGCTGGCAGTGAAGCCGCAGGTACTGCGCGAGGTCTGCCAGTCGCTGCAGGCGCTGGCCCAGGCGAACCGGCCGCTGGTGGTGTCGATCGCCGCCGGCATCACCAGTGCGCAGCTGGAGCGGTGGCTGGGTGGCAACCTGCCGGTGGTGCGGGCAATGCCCAATACGCCGGCCCTGCTCGGCGCCGGTGTGACCGGCCTGTACGCCACGTCGTCGGTGGATGCGCAGCAGCACGCGCAGGCCGAACAGGTGCTGGCCAGTGCCGGCCGCACCGTGTGGATCGATCGTGAGGCGCTGATGGATTCGGTGACCGCCGTGTCCGGCAGCGGACCGGCCTATGTGTTCCTGCTGGCCGAAGCGATGGAAGCGGCGGGTATCGCCCAGGGCTTGCCCGCCGACGCCGCACGCACGCTGGTGGTGCAGACCCTGTTGGGCGCCTCGCGGATGCTGGCTGAAGCCGGCGAAAGCCCGGCCGAGCTTCGTCGCCGCGTGACCTCGCCGAACGGCACCACCCAGGCCGCGATCGAGCGCTTCCAGGCGGGGGGGTTCGAAGCGCTGGTGGACAAGGCACTGCGCGCCGCGCAGGTACGCGGGCAGGAATTGTCTGCAGCGAATGATTGATTGCCCTGGGGCCAGATCCCTTTGCCGAGGGAAAGGGATCTGACTCCAGCTGCCACCCCGCCTGTCCCGATGATCACGGCCCCAACGTGGCCATGACGAAATCGACGAAGCACTGCAGACGCGGGCGCGGGCGTCGATCAGGCAGGTAGATCAGGTGCATCGGCCGCGGTTCGGGCAAGTAGTCGCGCAGCAGCGGCTTCAGTCGCCCCGCTGCGATCTCGCCAGCCAGCAACGCCGTCGGCTGCAGCACCAGACCCGCCCCGGCCACCGCAGCTTCGCGCAGCGCGAAGCCGTCGTTGCAGGTCAGCCGCGCCTCCCAATCCACCTGTTCGCCATTGGCCAGCTGCCAGCCATGGCCGCCGCGCCAGGCCAGGTGGCTCAGGCAGTCATGCCCGGCCAGGTCCGCCGGCGTACGCGGTGTACCACGCCGACGCAGATAGGACGGCGCTGCGCACAGGCTCATCGCATACGGCGGCAGTGGACGCGCCACCACCTCCTGCGACGGCAGCGGCCCGACCCGGATCGCAACGTCGAAGCCGTCCTCGATCAGGTCCACGCGGCGGTTGCTCAGGTCCAGCTCGACGTTCAGCAACGGCTGCGCACGCAGCAGTCCGGACAGTACCGGCGCCAGCACGCAGCTGCCCCACGTGGTCGGCGCGCTGACCCGCAGCAGGCCGCGCGGCTGCACCTGCAGCCCGGCCACGTCCGCCTCAGCCTGCTGCACCTGCTCCAGCACCTGCCGGCATCCGGCCAGGTAGGCGCTGCCGGCTTCGGTCAGGCGCTGGCGCCGGGTGTTCCGTTGCAGCAAGGCGGTGCCCAGGTGCGCCTCCAGCTGCTGGATGTACTTGCCGACCATCACCGCCGACACCTGCAGCTGTTCGGCGGCAGCGGCAAAGCTGCCGCGCTCGGCAACCGCCACGAAGGCCTGCATGCAGCGAAGGGTATCCATTGCTAATCCACGGTTAGGAATCTGCAAAGCATACGCCGCTTACCTAACCCCCTTGTGACGGCGCAGACTGCGCTCACTCCCTCACGCAAGGAACGACCATGAAGATCCTCCTCGTCGGTGCCAGCGGCACCCTCGGCAAGGCAGTCGCCCGCCAGCTCGGCCAGCAACACCAGATCCTCGCTGCCGGCCGCCACAGTGGTGAGCTGCGCGTGGACCTGACCGATGATGCGAGCGTCGCCGAACTGTTCGCGCGTACCGGCGCGGTCGATGCGGTGATCTCGACCGCAGGCACGCTGCATTTCGGGCCGCTGCAGGAAATGACCCCGGCCCAGTTCAACGTCGGCCTGCAGGACAAGCTGCTGGGCCAGGTGCGGCTGGCACTGGCCGCCCAGCATCACCTCAACGCCGGCGGCTCGATCACGCTGACCAGCGGCATCGTCAGCGCCCAGCCCATCCGCGACGGCGTCAACGCCACGTCGGTGAATGCCGCGCTGGAGGGCTTCGTGCGCGCCGCCGCTTTGGAACTGCTGCCGCGCGGCCTGCGCATCAACGTGGTCAGCCCGAACGTGCTGATCGAATCGATGGCGGCCTACGGTCCCTACTTCCCCGGTTTCGAAGCGGTCAGCGCGCAGCGCGCGGCGCTGGCCTTCCAGCGCGCGGTGGAAGGCATTCAGAGCGGAGAGACCCTCACGGTCTGGTAAGAAAAAAGGGGACGGAGGGGATTAAGTCGTTTGTGCACTTGCGACTTAATCCCCTCCGTCCCCTTTTTTCATTCCCAGCGCATCGGGCCGTCGCCGCGTTCGCCGAGGACGTCACCGGGGTTGGCCAGACGGCAGCGCTGCAGCGACAGGCAGCCACAGCCGATGCAGCCGGTCAGTTCATCGCGCAGCCGCTGCAGCATGTGGATGCGCTCGTCCAGCTCGGTGCGCCAGCGCGCGGACAGCCTGGCCCAGTCGGCCTTGGTCGGCGCGCGCCCCTCGGGCAGGCTCTCGAAGGCCCGCCCGACCGCTTCCAGTGGCATGCCGACACGCTGCGCCACGCGGATCACCGCCAGGCGCCGCAGCACATCGCGGCTGTAACGGCGCTGGTTGCCCGAGGTGCGCAGGCTGCTGATCAGCCCCTTGCGCTCGTAGAAATGCAGCGCGGACACGGCCACGCCACTGCGCTGGGAGACTTCGCCTACGCTGAGCTCCGGGAATGCCATTGCTTGACCTCAACTATGGTTGAGATGTCATGCTGCTGTCTTCGCCGCCCGTTGACAAGCGCGGCCCGCATCTACCCCCTATGACGCCAACGCTTTCACCCGCCAATGCCGGCCTGCCGCCGGATACTTCGATCCTGTCCGCGCGCTACCGCGCTACCACCCTCGGCATGGTCGCGCTGGTCGCGCTGCATGCCTTCGAGGCATTGGCCGTCGCAGCCGCGATGCCGACCGTAGCCGAGGCACTCGACGGCCTGCGCCTGTATGCGCTCGCTTTCGGCGGCACCCTGGCCACCAGCGTGATCGGCATGACCCTGGCCGGTCGCTGGGCCGATCGCCACGGCCCGGCCCGGCCACTCTGGTACGGGCTGGCCTGCTTTGTGGCCGGCCTGCTGCTGGCCGGCCTGGCCACGCGCATGGGCCTGCTGGTGGCCGGGCGCCTGATGCAGGGCCTGGGCGCGGGCGCGATCTCGGTCTCGCTGTACGTGATGGTCGGCCGCAGCTACCCGGAGCACCTGCAACCGAAGGTGTTCGCGGCATTCTCAGCAGGCTGGGTGCTGCCGTCGCTGGTCGGCCCGGCGCTGAGCGGGCTGATCGTGCAGCATCTGGGCTGGCGCTGGGTCTTCCTGGCGGTACCGCTGCTGGCGATTCCCGCGGCACTGCTGCTGGGCCCGGCACTGGCCCGCATCCAGGCCACCGGTGCCGCAAGCAACGGCGCCGGGCGCGGCAACGTGGTGCGCTGGGCCAGTGGCGCGTCGCTGGCGGCGTTGCTGCTCTACGTCGGAGGACAGCAGCAGGGCCTGGCCGCCCTGCTCTGCATCGGCGTAGCGATGCTGGCGCTGCTGTTCTGCGTGCATCGGTTGCTGCCGGCCGGAACGTTGACCCTGCGCCGCGGGCTGCCCAGCGTGATCGCGCTGCGTGGCATTGCGGCAGCGGCGTTCTTCGCCTGCGAGGCCTATCTGCCCCTGCTGCTGCAGCGCGAGCGCGGGCTCTCTCCGAGTTGGGCCGGTGCGGTGCTCAGCCTGGGCGCCCTGGGCTGGTTCGCTGGCTCATGGCTGCAGGGTCACCAGCAGCGCGGCTGGTCACGCCAACAGCTGCTGCGCGCTGGCACGACGATGATGACCGTGGGCATTGCCGCAACACTGGCGGTACTGTTCAGCGCGGTGCCGCTGCCGGTGTCGCTGGTCGGCTGGGCGATGACGGGCTTCGGCATGGGCATGATCTACGCCAGCCTGTCAGTGCTGACCCTGTCGCTGTCGGCGCCGCATGAGCAGGGCGCCAACACCTCTGCGCTGCAGCTGAGCGAGGCCCTGTCGGTGGCCACCGCGCTGGCGGCCTCCGGTGCACTGTTCGCCCTGTTCGTGGACAGCGCGCCACGCACCGGTTACCTGCTGTGCCTGGCCATCACCCTCGGCCTGGCGGTGATGGCCGCGATGATCGCGCGGCGGGTGTAGGCACCCGCTTTACGGCAGTGCCGGCCGCTGGCCGGCAACCGCCATGTGCAGAGGAATTCCCCGGGATTGACGGCCAACGGCCGCCATTACCGGGTGCTGCTCCCCACGTCATCGATGTCCCGGTGCAGGATGCGGCGCACTTCCAGCACGGCCTGCGGGGTCTCCTGCACGCTGTGGCCGGAAATGATCACCTTCTCCGACAGCGCGCCCGGCAGGTGCGCGCTCCAGTACGGCACCAGCCCGTCATCGGACTTCTCCACCGGCAGCTCCGGCTTGCGCTGGGCGATGATCGAGTGGTACTTCAGGCCCGTTTCGATCGGCAGTTGTGCGGCGGCCTTCACGAACGGATCGCTGGCCTTGAGGTTGTCGATGCTGTTGGGAATCTTCGGTTTGGCGGTGCCGTCCTCCTGCTGCTCCGCCTGCGCCAATGCCAGGAACACATCTTCGAATTTGCCAAGGATGGTCAGCGGCAGGCGCACCAGCCGGCCCAGCAGGCGCCCGACCTTGTTGCCGGCGATGTCCGTGCCCTGGTGCGGGGCGGCGATGAAGATCGCACGCTCCACGTTCGGCTGCGCCTTGAAGTGCAGCAGCGGCCCCAGCTTGTTCTGGACGCGCTTGAGGCGCTCGCCCTTCAGGTCATAGTTGGCCAGCAGGTCGTTCCACAGCACGTCGCCCGAATCGCTGACCAGCAGGCGCGCCAGCACGCCACCCATGCTGTGGCCGATGTAGACCATGTCCTTCGATGCACGCGTGCTGCCGTTGGGGTCAAAGTGCTTGAGGGTATCGTTGAACGCGTTGGCGATCTCGTAGCGGTTCAAGGCAATCGGCGCGTTGGTCGGGTAATAGACCTGCCACACCTGGAACTGCTGGCGCAGCTCGGGGTCGCCCATGATCTCGTTGGCCAGGTTCACCCAGGCTTCCGGGCTGCTGGCCAGGCCGTGCAGCATGAAGATGATGCGACGGTTCGGATCCCACGGCTGCATCAGGTAGATGTGCGGCTCGCCGATGCCTTCACTCATGCCGAACAGGGTGCGCAGCGACTGCCGGGCGAAGCCGCTCTGTGCCAGCCACAGGCCGTAGGCGGCGGTGAAGTTGCCCGCCAGCGGCACCTGTTCGCCGTGCAGGCTGATGCGCTCGGTGGCTTCCGGCGAATACGCATCCAGCTCGACCCGGCGCGTGCGCATCACATCGTCCAGGCTGCTGCCCTCGAAACGCAGCAGCGCGGTGACGTTGATCGAGGACATCTCGCTGAATTCCGGCACCGAATCGTCATGCCGATGGCGGCGCCCGCGACGCTCGTTGTCGTCAGCATCCGCCACCGTTTCCGCCTTCGGCCCATCGCCCGCGATCACCGGCGCGACCAGCTTGGGCGGGTCCATCACCATCACCAGCTCGGCACCGAAGCCATCGCGGCGATAGGTACTGCGCAGGCCGACGAAACTGACCGTACCGGCCGGCACCATCTGCGCGGGAATGCTCTTCAGGTTCAACTGCTGGTAGTTGGAGGCCAGCGACCAGCTGCCGACCGAGATCGGCTTCGTGTAGTCCTCGCCCGCCAGTGCCGCTGCACGCGCGCGCACGAACAGCACCACCGCCGCCTTCTCGGCCGCGTAGTTGTAGTAGTCGCGCACCTGCGTCTGCCGGTCCTCGAAGGCGCGGTCGGACGGCGAGCGGCCGCTGTAGAACAGGTACGCATACGCGTAGCGCGCGGCCTCCAGCCAAGCATCCAGCGCCTCGTCGCTCATCGGTGGATCACCGGCGGCAGTCTTCTTCGGCGTCAGCGCCAGTGCGGCCTTCACCCACAGTTCGGACAGCGCCGACAGCCGCTGCTCGACGTTGAGGTCATCGGTCATCAGCAGCGTACTGCGGCAGACCAGGAAGTCCTTCTCGCATTGCGATTCGTCCAGGCCCGCCGCGCTGAGCGTCTCGCGCGCGGCCGGGCTGAGCTTGCCGGTATTGAGCACGTCGGCACGCTTGTTGACCAGCGATTCGCTGGACTTGACCTGCTTGACGGTGACCATCGCGCAGCCGCTACTGCCCAGCAGCAGGATGGCGGCGAACAACACCGGCAGCGCACGCTGCCAGCGGATCAGGGGGAGTCGGGTCATTACTGCGGGTCCTGCTCGGTGCCGGGCACGCCCTGGCGGATCACGGTGGAGAAGTGGTCGCCGCTGCCCAGGTCCAGCGCACGCTGGGTGATGCGGCCCTTGTCATGCAGTTCGGCGTAAGGCACGCCCGGCGTGAGCGCGCCGACCTCCTGTGCGTATTCGGCCAGGTAGCCGGACAGCAGCAGGCGATAGTCCAGCGGCAGGCGCGGCGCGATGTGGCGGGCCAGGTCGAAGACGATGGTGGTGCAGTTGCTGGTGAGCGTGTTGTAGAAGCCCGGCTTCGCGTCCAGTTCGCGCGCCTGCGCGATGTACGCGGCGAACAGTTGCTTCAGCTGCGCCTGGTCCATGCCGTGCAGGCGGTACAGATAGACATCCTCGCCACGCGCGTTGGTGCGGGTGCGGATGATGTCGGTCTCCTCCGAGGCCACCAGGGTCATCTCGAACTTGCGGAAGAAGCCGCCCAGCGCAGAGAAGGATTCGCCGCGTTCCTTGCGGATCTCCAGCGAGAACACCACGTGGCGCCCGTCCTCGAAACCGAACGAGATCAGGGTGTGAGCGATCGCCGGGCCCATCCAGTACGACAGCACCAGGTCGGCCGAGCGCAGCTGGTCAAGATCGTACGCGCGGCGCACCCAGTGCGCGTCGTAGTCGGTTTCGCTGCGCCAGGTGAAATCCCGCACGTTGTCGAGCACCACGTGGCGCCCGTCGAAGGACACCACATGCAGGCGCTGGGCCACGTCATCGGCCCAGACCCGGTCCTGGCGCGGGGTGAGCAACAGCCACCACAGGCCGGCCAGCGCCAGCGATGCCGCGAACGCCAGGCCGAGCCGACGGCTGCTGCGGCCACGCGCGACCTGCCACGAGGCCCACAGCGCCAGCAGCAGCCACAGCAGGGCCACGGTGGTCGCCAGCCAGCCCGGCCCCGGCACCTGATAGGCCAGCAGCCCGGTCACCCACAACGCTGCCAGCGCCATGGCACTTCCTGTCATCCAACGTCCTGCGGCTCTCACTGGCATCCTGTCGCGGTCCCGAAGCCGCATAGTTAGCCACAAGCGGGTTCACCGTGGCATCTACGGCCCGTTCAGGGACCGCGGGGCACCGTCTGCGGCGACCTCCGCAGCCCGATGGATCACACAGGAGCAACGATGGGCATCACCTCCGTGGCCGGCGTTCCGGTCCAACCCCAGCACCGCGCCACCTGCCACTGCGGCACGGTCGAGCTGCTGCTCGACCTGCCGGACGGCATCGTCGATCCGCGCCGCTGCGACTGCTCGATGTGCCGGCGCCGGGGTGCCATCGCCGCCAGCGTCCCCCGCCAGGGCCTGCAGGTGGTACGCGGGCAGCATCACCTGCAGAAGTACCAGTTCAACACCCATGTGGCCGAGCACTACTTCTGCGGCGTGTGCGGCATCTACACCCATCACCGGCGCCGCTCCAACCCCGACCAATACGGCTACAACGTGGCCTGCCTGGAGGGCATCGACCCGTTCGCGCTGGGGGTGATCCCGGTCAGCGATGGGGTCAACCACCCATCAGACCGCACCGGCTAGTGGCGCGTGCGCCGCGGCGGCGTGGCCACCTTCTGCCAGGGCGCCATGCCGCTGCGCCCCGCCCGCGCCGGGCGTTTCAGCCAGGGCCGGCGTGACGGTGCCTGTGGCGCGTCCTCGACCGGGGGAGGAAGGGGTCGACGGCCGGGCCAGAGATGGTCGAGCAGCCACATGGCGGGTCTCCGTGGGGGGACGGGGACGATCAACACTAGGCCCGGGTGGGCATAGGCGGCGTGAGCGGGACACGACAACGGGATGACGGCGGAGGCGGCGATGAGCCTGCTACACCCTGTTCCCGACCAAGGCGCCTGTGCGTTTCCGCAGCAACAGGTGCAACACGGCGGCACAGGCAGCGGTCAGCAGCGCCAGTACACGCAGCAGTGTCGCCAGCGCCTCGCCACTGACCTGCCGCAAGTGCTCGTCCCCCATCGCAGGCAGCAGCGCCGCCGCCTGCGCCCGGGACCCGCTCGCCAGGTAAGCACCGGCACGCGCCAACGACGCCGGCGAAGCCCCTTGCAGCTGTTGATCGATCAGCAGCGCCAGCAACGCCGTCACCGCGGCCAACGCGATGCCTTCGCCGGCCACCCGAACGGTTCCGAAAATGCCGGCGGCCATGCCGGCACGTTGCACCGGTACCACGCTCACCGACAGCCCATCCATGAGGCCCCACGGCAACGCCGTCCCTGCGCCGACCAGCATCAGCAGCGGCACCCATTGCGAGGGCGACGGGTTCGATGCCTGCCGCGACAACAGGTACAGGCCGGTGGCACACACCAGCAGACCCAGCGTGCAAAGCCGCGCACTTCCCACGCGCTCCGCCCAACGCGCAGCCAGCATCGGCAGGATCAGCATCGGCGCGGACAGCGCCAGCATCTGCAGTCCCACCAGCGTCGCGCTCTGGCCATGCACGCCCAGCAATTGCAGAGGTAACACGACCAGCAGCACCACGTAGCCGAAGCAGGTCGCCACCGGCAGCAGCTGGACACCGAGGAACGCCGGTTGCGAGAACAGTGAGAGGTCCAGCAATGGTGATGGGTGCCGTCGTTCGATAGTGACGAACACCCCGCCCAACAACAGCGTCGCCAGCAGCGCCAGTTGCACACGCACGGCGTGCAGGCCGAACTCGCCCAGCCACAGCAGGGCCAGGGTCAACGCCGCCAGCGTCAGGCTGAAACTCAGCATGCCGCCGATATCCAGTGGTCGGCGCTCGCCATGACTTTCAGGCACCGCGCGTGCCCCCAGGCCGAAGGCCACCAACGTGAGCACACCGCCCGCGGCGAACACGCTGCGCCATCCCAATGCCTGCAGCAGCAGGCCCGCAAGCAGGGGCCCCAACGCCAGCCCCATGCCGAACGTCGTACCCAGCAGGGCAAAGACACGGGCACGCGCCGGCCCCTGCCAGGCCTGTGCCAGCAGCGCCGTGCCGGATGCCAACGCCGCTGCAGCCGCCACGCCCTGCAATCCGCGCGCCAGATCCAACCACAGCAGCGCGGGAGCAACGCAGACCACGGCCGTGGCGAGGGTGAAGCCCACCGTGCCCAGCAGGAACAGCCGCCGCCGGCCATAACGATCGGCCAATCCGCCTGCCGCGAGCAGCAGGCTGCCGAAGGTGAGCATGAAGGCGTTGGTCACCCAGGCCAGCGCGGTGGGCGATGCTGCCGCGGAACGCGCCAGCGCCGGCACCGCAACTGCACCGGCAGAGAAGGACAACGGCAACGCCAGCGCGGCCAGGCAGACCGCAAGCAGCGTCCAACGCTGCTGCGCGCGGGCAGGTACAGGGAACATCGAAACCGGGGCCATGCGGGCCTCCATCCATCAGGGGCATTGATGATGGACAGGCCGTTATTCCAGAAAAACGGGCTCGATGGACGTTGATTGCGGCCAGATGTTCCGCAATCATGCCCCTTATGGACTCCATCTCCGCCCTGCTCGCCTTTGTCCGCACCGCCGAGGCCGGCAGCATCGTCGGTGCTGCCCGCGTACTCGGCCTGTCCGCCTCGGCGGTCGGCAAGCGCATCGCCCGCCTCGAACTCGATCTGGGCACGCGTCTTTTCCAGCGCACTACCCGCCGCGTGCACCTCACCGACGAAGGCGAACTGCTGCTGCAGCGCTGCCGGCGTGCACTGGACGAGCTTTCCGAAGCACAGGCTGACCTGGCGCAGCGACAGCACGCCCCCAGCGGGCTGCTGCGCATCGGCCTGCCCACCATCGGCTACCGCTTCCTGCTGCCGGTGCTGCCCGGCTTCCAGCAACGCTACCCGCAGGTGCAGCTGGAACTGGACTTCAACGATCGCATCGTCGACGTGGTCAGCGAGGGCCTTGACGCGGTGATACGCAGCGGCGAACTGGCCGATTCCAGCCTGACCGCACGCCGGCTGGGGGGCTTTCGCTTCATCCTCTGTGCGGCGCCGGGCTACCTGCAGGCGCACGGCACTCCCGGCGATGTGGGCGACCTTGGCAGGCATGCCGCACTGCGCTTCCGTTACCCCACCACCGGAAAGCTGCATCCGTGGCAGCTGCCGGGCATTGAAGGCGATGCCGGGGCGCGCCTTCCCACGGCGATGACCTGCAACAACATGGAAGCCGTGCTGGCCGCTGCGATCGGCTGCATGGGCCTGGCCTGGATGCCCGACTTCCTCGCCGCTGACGCGCTGGCCGATGGCCGCCTGCAACGGGTACTGCCCGCGCTGCCGACGCACCAGGGGCAGTTCTCGCTGCTATGGCCCGGTGGGCGCCATCCCAGCGCACGCCTGCGTGTGTTCATCGACTATGCCGTTGCGCATCTTTTCCGCGGCTCCCCCGGAAAAGGGGACGGAGGGGATTAAGTCGTAATCGGTCCTGCTGTGCCTGAAACGACTTAATCCCCTCCGTCCCCTTTTTCCTAGCGGCTGAAGCGGCGCGCGCCTGCCACGCAGATCACGGCGACTACGGTCACCAGCACCATGCTGAGGCTGACCGACTCGTGCAGCAGCAGCGCGGCTAGGGCCAAGCCGAAGAACGGCTGCAGCAGCTGCAGTTGGCCGACGGCGGCGATGCCGCCCTGTGCGAGCCCGCGATACCAGAACAGGAAGCCGATCAGCATGCTGAACACCGCCACGTAGCCCAGCGCCCACCATGCCGAGGCAGCCACCGCGGTGAACGAGGCCGGGCGCATCAGCACCGCCAACGGCAGCATCACCGGCAATGCCAGCAGCAGGGCCCAGCTGATCACCTGCCAGCCGCCCAGATGGCGGGCCAGCCGACCGCCTTCGGCGTAGCCCAGCCCGCACACCACGATGGCCGCCAGCATCAGCAGGTCGGCCTGCAAGGACGCCTCGATGCCGTTACGCACCGCATAGCCGACCACGCAGGCGCTGCCCAGCAGCGAGAACAACCAGAACGCCGGGCGCGGCCGCTCGCCACCGCGCAGCACGCCGAACACCGCAGTGCTCAACGGCAGCAGGCCGAGGAACACGATGGTGTGCGCCGACGACGCATGGCGCAGCGCGAGCGCGGTCAGCAGCGGGAAGCCGACCACAACGCCGAGGCTGACCACCACCAGCCCCGGCAGGTCGCCGCGACGGGGCCACGGCTGGCGCAGCATCAGCAGCAGGCCAAGGCCGAGCATGGCGGCGATGGTGGCGCGCGCAGCCGTGACGAATCCGGCATCCAGCTGCAGCACCGCTACGCGCGTGGCCGGCAGGGAGCCGGCGAAGATCACCACACCGATGAAGCCATTGATCCAGCCACTCGCCGACCGTTCCACGCCTGTGATCCTGAAGTGCCGGGCGACGCCTGGCGGAGTTTGTATGGAAGCATCCGGCGCGGAACGCGCCCAGCTACAATCCAGTACAGTCGCAAGTAACTGTACTGCCCACACTTCCACTACAGTCCGCCATGCCGCCTCCGCTCACCCGCATCGAATCGGTCATCCAGGCCGTCCGCACCCGCATCAACGCGCGGGCCGATGGCCCCGGCACGCGCCTGCCTTCGGTACGTGCACAGGCGGCCGCGATGGGGGTGTCGGTCTCCACCGTGGTCGAGGCGTACGAGCGACTGGCCGCCGAAGGCCTGATCAGTGCGCGCGCAGGATCCGGCTTCTACGTCAGTGGGCCGGCCGCGCCGCTTGCACTGGCCGAGATGGAACCCCGGCTGGACCGCGCGGTGGACCCGTTGTGGGTGTCGCGGCAGTCGCTGGAAACCCCGCCGGGTCACCTCAAGCCGGGATGCGGCTGGATGCCCAGCGACTGGCTGTATCACGACGGCGTGCGCCGCGGCCTGCGTCGGCTGGCGCGTGCCGATGCCATGCATCTGGTCGACTACGCAGGCCCGCTCGGGCTGCCCGCGCTGCGCCAGCTGCTGCAGAGGCGCAGCGCCACGCTCGGCATCGATGCACCGATGGAGCAGATCCTGCTGACCGAATCGGGCACGCATGCGGTCGACCTGCTCTGCCGCTTCCTGCTCAAGCCCGGCGACTGCGTGCTGGTCGATGACCCGAGCTACTTCAACTACCACGCAATGCTGAAGGCGCACCAGGTGCAGGCCATCGGCGTGCCGTACACGCACAGCGGCCCGGACCTGGAGGCGTTCGCGCAAGCCCTGCAGGCGCATTCGCCGCGGCTGTACATCACCAACTCCGGCCTGCACAACCCGACCGGCGCGGTGCTTTCGGCCAACACCGCGCACCGGCTACTGGGCCTGGCCGAACGCAGCGAACTGATCATCGTCGAGGACGACATCTTCGCCGACTTCGAACTGCAGCCAGCACCGCGGCTGGCCGCGCTCGATGGGCTGTCGCGGGTGATCCACGTCGGCAGCTTCTCCAAGACACTGTCGGCGGCTTCGCGCTGTGGCTACATCGCCGCGCGCCACGACTGGATCGAAGCGCTGACCGACCTGAAGCTGGCGACCAGCTTCGGCGGTGGCCATCTGGCCTCGCAGCTCATGCACATCGCGCTGACCGACAGCGGCTACCGGCGCCACATGCAGTCGATACGTTCGCGTCTGGCTGACGCGCGCCGGTACACGTTGCGGAAGCTGCATGCGCTGGGCATCACTCCCTGGCTGCAGCCGGAAGCCGGCCTGTTCCTGTGGTGCCAGCTGCCCGATGGCCGCGACGCCGCGACGCTGGCGCGGCAATGCCTGCGCGAGGGCATCGTGCTGGCGCCGGGCAACGCCTTCAGCCAGTCGCAGCGCGCGGCCGACTATGTGCGCTTCAATGTTTCGCAGTGCCAGGACCCGCGGATCTGGCAGGTGCTGGCGCGGGCGTTGCGTTGAGCCGGCCAGCGGCCGCATCGCGGCGGCTGTCAGTTGTCCCGCGCGCAGCTTGCCGCCGGACGGGCCCGCAGCTCCGGGCCTGCAAGCACCGCAGTCCGTTCGCAGCGCCCTGCCGTTACGTGCCAGGCGCCGCCCCGGCGATGTGTTGCCTACGGCACCACGGTGATGCCGATCCGCTGCATCAACAGCGCCACCTGCTGCACATCCAGTGTGGCGCCGCGCAGGTTGGTGCTGCGCAGGTCCAGCTCACCCAGCTCCGAGTTGGTCAGGTCGCAATCGGTGAAATTGGCGCTGTTCCAGTCGATGCCCTCGAACTGGCCGCCGGACAGGTCCGAGCCAGCGAAGCTGGCGCCGCTCACGTTCGCGCCGTCCCAGCGGTTCTCCCACAGTTCGCACTTCTCCAGCGTGACCCGCGAGAAATTGGCATAGCGCAGGTTCGACTTCTTGATGAACGCGCTGCAGAACCAGCTGCGCGTGGTGATCTGGTTCATGAAGCTGGCGTTGCTGAAATCCGCGCCCTGCGCACGGCACTCGCTGATTTCCAGGCCCAGTGCCTTGATGAAATTGAAGTGGCACATGCTGATGTCGCAGCTGCGGAAGCTGGCTTCCTTCAGCGTGGCGCCATTGAAGCGGCAGCCGGCGCGGCTGTCGGCATCGTAGAAACTGCAGTTGATGAACTCGGTGGCGGTCAGGTCCACGCCTGAAAAGTCGCACTCGTGGAACTGCTGGTCGACCACCTTCTGGCCGGTGTACTGGTCCGCGCCGATGCGCAGCTTGCGGTGAACGGTGGGGGACATCGTGGATTCCTTGCCAAACGCCACGCCATGATGCCGGGCCGCGGGGGCAATCCACAGACACGGCCGCGGCCAGATTCACCGGCAGTCCAGTTGACCTGTGTCCACACGGGTCAAATGCACGTTGTTGCATGTTGATGCACGAACGTGCAGACTCGCAGCATGAGCTCCGATCCCAGCCCCCTCCCCGCCCAGCGCACCCGGCAGATCCTGGAGGAACTGCGCCAGCAGGGCCGCGTGGTCGCCGCCGAGCTGGCGCGCCGCTATGCCGTCTCCGAAGATTCGATCCGCCGCGACCTGCGCGAACTGGCCGCACAGGGCCTGTGCCAGCGAGTCTACGGCGGCGCCGTGCTGCCGCCGCCCAAGGAACGCCCGCTGCGCGAGCGGCTGACCCGCGACCGCGGCGACAAGGCCGAACTGGCCGCCCGCGTCTGCGCATTGCTGCAACCCGGCCAGGTCGTACTGCTCGATGCCGGTTCAACCAATCTGGTGATCGCCCAGCAGTTGCCGGCCGCCCTCGGCCTGACGGTGATCACCAATGCGCCACAGATCGCCACCGCCGCCAGCCTGCTTGATGGCACCTCGGTGCAGCTGATCGGCGGCCGCCTGGCCAGTGGTGGCGGCGCGGTCGGTGCCGAAGCACTGGCCCAGGTGCAGCGCCTGCGTGCCGACGTGTACCTGCCCGGCCCCTGCGCGGTGGACGGCGACACCGGCGTGTGGGCAATGGATGCGGAAGAAGCCACCCTGAAGCGCGCGATGGTCGCGTGCAGCAGCCGCGTGATCGTCGCCGCCACTACTGAAAAGCTCGGTGCCCGCGGCCACTGGCAGATCGCCAGCCTGGACGAGATCGACGACCTGGTGCTGACCACCACCGCACCGCCCGCATTGGCGGCACGCTTCCGCGCCGCCGGCATCGCGGTGCACCCCACTCCCCCCTGACCGTACCGCTCATGTCCCTTGCCAACCGCGCGCGTGCCGAACAGCACGCGACCCGCGCTGCGTTCTTCATTCCCGGCTTCGCCACCGCGCTGTGGGCCACGCTGGTGCCGTTCGCCAAGGCACGCACCGGGATCAACGACGCCACGCTGGGGCTGGTGCTGCTCAGCCTCGGTGCCGGTTCGCTGCTGGCCATGCCGTTGTCCGGCGTGCTGGCCGCGCGCCTCGGTTGCCGGCGGGTGATGCTGGCCAGCAGCCTGCTGATCTGCCTGACCGTGCCCGGCCTGGCGCTGGCCGGTTCGGCCTGGACGCTGGGCCTGGTGCTGTTCGTGTTCGGTGCCGCCGTGGGTGCAATGGACTGCACGATGAACGTACAGGCCGTCATCGTCGAGCGCGACGCACGGCGCGTGATGATGTCCGGCTTCCATGCGTTCTTCAGCATCGGCGGCTTCCTCGGCGCGGCCACCATGACCGTGCTGCTGTCTGCTCACCTGCCTCCCTTGGCGTCCGTGCTGATCGGCGTTGGCGCCATGCTGCTGGTGATGCTGCTGTCGGCGTCGTACTGGCACAGCGAACGGATGCCGCACGACACACCGATGCTGGCCCTGCCACACGGCATCGTGCTGTTCATCGGCGTGCTGGCGTTCGTCGCGTTCCTCGGCGAAGGTGCGATGCTCGACTGGAGCGCGGTGTTTCTCAGCGACGTGCGCCGCATCGATGCCGGCCTCGCCGGCATCGGCTATGTGACCTTCACCCTGACCATGACCGTCGCGCGCCTGTTCGGCGATGCACTGGTGGCACGCGTGGGCCGCCAGCGCGCGATCGTGTTCGGCGCGTTGCTCGCCGCCGCGGGCGTGCTGGTGCTGACCCTGGTCACGCCGTGGCAGGCATCACTGCTCGGCTATGTGCTGGTCGGCCTCGGCTGCGCCAACATCGCACCCGCACTGTTCTCGCTGGCCGGCCACCAGACCCGCATGCCCGGCGCGCTGGCCATCACTGCCGTTTCCACGCTGGGCTTTGCCGGCATCCTTGCCGGACCGGCGCTGATCGGTTTTGCCGCCAACCACTTCGGCCTGATCGCCGCGTTCGTCGGCGTGGCCACGGCCTTGTTGCTGGTGGCGATGTCCACGCGTTGGCTGCGGGTGTAGCCCAGGGCATCAGCGCCGCCTGCGCCGCAGCTTCATCCGCAATCGTCGATAGCCGATCACTGTCGCCGTGGCACACAACGCGGTGCCGACAGCGCTCAGCAGCAGCAACACCGCCAAACGGGCACCTTCCTGGCGCAGCATCGCCGGCAGGTCCCAGCTGTGCAGGAAGTAGAACAGCCAGCGCCCGAGCCGCTCCCGATGCCCCATCGTCAGCAACGGATCGCCGGTCGCCAGATCGAGATAGACGCGTGTCGCCTCGGCATCACCGAAATCCACCACTGCCACCGGGAAGCGACGTACCGCTGCACCATTCATGGCCTCGGGCGCACGCGGGTAGAAGTACGCATCCGCTGCATGCTGCACCCCGAAACCCTGCATGGGTGCAGCGGACAGCGCACGTGCCCTCTGCTGCAACCACGCGGTCGGTAGCCACCGTGCGACATGCAGGTGCCCATTGCCGCCGGACACGATGCGCGTATCACCCCGCCCGTCCAGCAACACCGCGAACAGCTCACCACCGATCCGTCGCCACTGGATCTCCACCGGCTGGAAGCGCGCAGCTTCGGCCACCGCCAGAAGCTTCGCAGGATCACCCAGCGCACCATCCACCGCCACCGCGCCGCCACGGTAGTGCTCAACATCGATCGCTTCACCCGTACTGCTGAATACACCCAATGGGTTCATCGACATAAGCCCGCTGAAGATCCAGGTGAACACGAAGGCGGACGCCATCAGGCCAAGCAGATGGTGCCAGCGCATCCACGGCTCGACGTACGGCGTCTTCGCACCGGAACGATAGTGCCCACGGAAACGCCAGCGCCATACGCCCACCACGATGCCGCTGATCGCCGCCACCGTGCACAGCGCGGACAGCACGATCACCCCCCACGTCCACACCGGGTCCACCGACTGCATGCGCAGGAAGTACAACCAGTGCAGCCAGGCGCCCACATAGTTCCAGCGCTGCTGCACACGCGGGGCGTCCAGCACCACTTCGCCGGTACGCGAGGACACATACAGGTCGCCCGGCTGCGCGCCACCCACCTCGACGCGATACAGCGGTCGATGCACGTCCAGTGCGCGCGAATGCGTCCAGCGGTCCTCCTCCACGCGCGTCGCACCCACGAAGGCCTGGCCGCCCGCGAACTGTGCAGCGGATGCTTCAGCGCGCTGTGCCGAGACCGGCAGCAGGGCCTGGCCGGTACATGCCGACCAGGCCCCCACGTGGTTGCCACTACGCACCACATAGGCGGGCTCGCCACGCAGCATGGTCAGCGCCACACTTTCCGGTTCGGCCTGCACGGCGGCAGGCAGTATCGACAGCCCCTGCCAACCGCGGGCATCACCCAGCGCCGGCAACGCCGCCAACCGTTCGCCAGGTGTCAGCTTTGGATATCCGATGAACAGCATGACCATGCCGCTGACGAACCACAGCAGCATCAGCAGGCATCCGCCGATGCCCAGCCAACGATGCACCAGGTACGTCCAGCGCTTGGCGGTGGATCGCAACGTCATCGCCAGCGTCCTCAGAAGCGATGGTCGACGGTGAACTCGACGCGCCGGTCCGCACCCAGCAGCCACTGCGTGCTGGTGTAGTACGCGGTGGCGTAGTACGCCTTGTCGAACACGTTGAACAGCCGCGCGGACAGCTGCGTGCGCGGTGCCGCCTGCCAGGTCAGTGCCAGATCGGTGGTGCTGTAGCCGGGCAGTTCCAGCGTATTGGCGTTGTCGGCGTAGCGCTTGCCGACGTAACGCACGCCCCCCGCCGCACTCCAGTCCGGTGCGAACTGCCAGCTCAGCCACACACTGGCCAGGCGCTCGGCCACGTTCGGTGGCACGTCGCCGTCGCGCGACACCAGCACCGCCGGCGAACCCGTGGTTTCCAGGAAGTCCTCGAACTCGGCCTTCAGCACCGTCGCGTTGGCATCGAGCGACCAGCGCGACGCGAAGTTCCAGTTCAACGACGCTTCAATACCGCGCGAGGTCTGCGCGCCCACCTGCACCCGGCGATCCGGCACCAGCGGATCGCGGCTGAGCAGCCCGGTCTTGCGGATGCGATACGCCGCCAGCGTCCACTCGCCACCGTCGAAGGCCTGCTTCAGGCCAACCTCGATCTGCCGACCCTTGGCCAGGTCAAAGGCACCGTTGGCCGGGCTGATCATCAGCAGGCCACTGACCGGGTCCGCCGCCTGCGAATACTGCGCATACAGGCTCAGCGTCGGCTGCAGCGCGAATACCGTACCCGCACGCCAGCCGGTGCTGCTGTAGGTCTTCGAGAACGCGTTCTGGCCGCTGATCAGATCGGTGCGATCAATGCGCGCGCGGTCGTGGCGCAGGCCACCCAGCACCGACCAGCGCTCGCTCAGTGCCAGCCGGTCTTCCACGAACAGCGCGTACTGCTCGGCACGGTTGCGATAGCGCGGCAGGTTCGGCGCGTCGCTCGCGAACTGGCCCGGCACCGGATCGAACGGATCCACCGGGCCCGAGCTGCCGGCATAGGTGTTGTTGGTGTGCTTGAAGTGCGCGCGGTTGGCGTCCAGGCCCACCGCGAAGTTGTTCGCCCAACCGCCCACATGGCCCAGCACGCGCAGCGTCGAGGTCAGTCCGGTCTGGTCCTGGTTGTGGGTGATCTCGGTATTGCCCGAGCGATCAATCAGGCCGGTGGCGCGGTTGTAGACATAGGCTTCGGCATTGCGCCAATCGCGCTGGCTGTCGATCTGGTAGACGCGCGTGCGCCATTCCACGTTCGCGTTCGGCGTCCACAGCGCATCGAGCTGGGTCCAGCGGTCGCGGAAGCGGATCTCGCTGTCGTCCACGTTGTAGTTGCGGTGGCGCAGCGCCTCCAGCTGGCGGCCGTCGACCAGCGGCGTGCCGAAGTAGCGCATCGGTTGCTGGTAACCCTGCGCATGGGTGAGCGTCAGCTGCAGCTCCGCACGCGGCTGCCACAGCAATGCACCGGAGAACGTCGCGTCATTGTTGCGCCCACGATCAACCCAGCCACCGCTGTAGTTGCCACTCAGATCCAGCCGGTAGGCCAGCTCGGGCGTCAGCGCGCCACCACTGCCGAAACCCAGGCGCGCGGTGTCCTCGCTGCCCACGGTCACGCTGATCTCATTTTCGATGGCACCGCGCGAGGGCTTCTTCGGCACGATGTTGATCACGCCGCCGATCGCACCGTCGCCATGGATCACTGAGGCCGGGCCGCGCAGCACTTCGATGCGCTCGATCGACCAGGTATCGAACGGGAAGGTGATGCCCACGCCGCCGTACTGACGCAGCCCGTCGTACAGCCGCATCACCGAAGCACCGTCGGTGAAGCCACGGCTGGACAGCGCACTCAGGCCGTTGCCCGGGTGCGGCATGGCACTGATCGCACCCGCTCGGCTGATCGCATCGTTGAGGTTGCTGTCGCCGCGCTGCTCCAGCTGCTCGCGCGAAATCGCCGTCAGGCTGGCCGGCGTCTGCAGCACGCTCAGGCCCAACGCAGAGCCTGCGCTGGCGGTGGAGGACAGCTCGCCGCTGCGGGTGTCGACCACCCGCACGGTCTCCAGCGTGGTCGGGGGTGCCGCGTCGGCGGCAAGTGCAGGCGCGGTGTGCAGGAGCAACGCGCACAGGACAGGCAGCGTCGCCCGGCGCAGGCACGCGGGGTTGGGGTTCGTTTTCATTTTTTCACGGCATGCAAGGCCGCCCCGCAATGGCAGGGCAGCAATCAGAAAGGGACAGACACGCGCGTGCGGGCACCGGCCGTGGCCGGCAACCTCATGGAAGAACGTTCAATGCAGCGCGCGTGCGGCTCAGGCAGCCATCAGTGCCGGCGGCCCACGCGCGCCCAATGTGCCGCTGATCCGTTGCGGCAACGCCTGCACCGCGCCGCGCAGTGCGCGGCACACCGGTGCCATCGGCGCCAACAGCAGCACGGCCGCCACCAGCAGGGTGATCAGCCGTGCAGCGATCAGGCAGTAATCGCAGTCCACGCCCATCTCATGATCGGCGTGTGGGTCGGCGGGCGGCTTCTTCGTGGCCCCGCCGTGCGGCATCGCCATCGCGTGATGGTCGTGGTGCCCTTCCATCGCGTGCTGTGCATGCTCTGCGTGCATCGCATGGTCCATGGCCGCCACCGGCGCAGCGGCAGCCACGTGACCGTGCGCCAGCCAGCGGCTCACCAGCGGGGCGAGCAGCACCAGCAGCATGGCAAGCCATGCCAGGGCCTGGAACCGGCGGTGGAGGACAGAACGGCGCACGCCACCATTCTACGGGGCCACGGCCAACCTTGGACCGCGTTCAGGGTTGGCCCAGCGATGGTGCGACGTTATGACGCAGCCTCGGACTTACGCGCGCTTCGTCGTCTGCAGGGGACGGAAGGCAACCGCTCCGGCCCTTCCGTCCCCCTCGAGGGTCTAGAAGCGCGCAGGCTGCCGCACCGCCCTCTCCAGGAACATGACGCCGGCCTGCAGGCTGTTGCGGGCGTTCTCCAACCAGCGCTCCGGATCGGCCACCGCAAACCGTTCCTGTGCATCCACATCACCCGACTCGGTCAGGTCGGCCAGTTGCAGATGGATGTGGTTCTCCACCAGGCTCACCAGCACGGCGAGTTCGGCCGACAATCCGGCGATGCGTTCGGTGAAGCCAGCGTCGTTGCTGTTCAGAGACATGTCCCCTGTTCCTATGCGTTGCGGTGTTGATGGATGGCTTCAAAACGCTCGGCACAGGCTGGCCCGCAGAACAACCTGGCCGGATCGTTATCGAAGTCTTCGCTGCAGTCCGGGTTGTGGCATTCCCCAATGGGTGTGAGAGGAGCAACGTTGCTGGCCCGCATTGCGTGCCGGGCCAATGCGCGTTGCAGATGGCGCGCTTCCAGATCCTGCGCTTCGTCGATGGTGTCCGTCATGCCAGCCGTATTTTATCGGGGGGTGGTCGCACCGATTGAGAACGCCGCAGCGGGCGTGGACGACACCGGCTCGGCATCGGATCGGCGTTCGCGCTCGCAATGGATTTCAAGCATGCAGGCTCCTTATGCGTGGGTGCCCCATGGGGCGATGGAGTGAAACGAAGGACCGTCTCGGACGGCGACCGCATCATCGGGAAAACGGTTCTCGCCAACTGCGACGCAACGTCGCGCAGACGCCGATCTGCGGACGTCATCGCATATCCATTGCAGACGGATCGCCCTCTTCGCGAAAAGATGGGGGGCAAAGGGGATGAAAGGTGTTGCGAAAGAGAGGCGTTTCCGACACCATGATGGCGCAATCACCATCCATCTCATCCTGGTCACATCGCCGCGATCTGCCACGCGTGGCGCGCATACGGCGGCCATGGCGCAGCGCATTGGCCACCATCGGCTGCGGTGGACCGATCCACGTTCCAAGGAGCTCCGCCGAATGCACACACCGCATCCAGCGCAGGACATTGTTCCGGCGTTCCTACAGGCCATGCACGCGCACGGCATCGTGCCCGATGCGCGCGGGCGAGACGCGCTCAATGCCGACGGCGCGCTGGTGC
This sequence comes from Stenotrophomonas sp. YJH_SMC_29, assembly GCF_059371235.1. Classification (NCBI taxonomy): domain Bacteria; kingdom Pseudomonadati; phylum Pseudomonadota; class Gammaproteobacteria; order Lysobacterales; family Lysobacteraceae; genus Stenotrophomonas; species Stenotrophomonas sp. YJH_SMC_29. Next base: position 184,385 of record NZ_JCAFUK010000005.1, read on the forward strand.
GCTTCCATGTCGAGGGTGACCGCCGTGGTACGCGCAACGGCTGGGCCGTCCTGTTCGGAGATCACGTGCCCGCCGGTGAGTTCGGCAGCTGGCGCACCGGTGCCCGCCACGCCTGGTGCGCGAAATCGGCCAGCGCATTGACGGTGGCCGAGCAGCGCAGCATCCGCCAGCGCCAGGACGCGGCACGCACCGAACGGGAGCAGCAGCAACGCGGACGTGAGGAGGATGCCGCGAAAGCGGCGAACGTGTTGTGGAATCGCGCCCTGCCTGCAGAAGCCAACCACCCTTATCTCGTGCGAAAGGGTATCCAGGCGCATGGCCTGCGCGTGTCGGCCTGGCCGATACGCAACAGCCAGGGACTGGTGTTCCGTCATATCGCGAATGCGCTGCTGGTGCCGGTAATGAACGCCACCGGCCGGATCGTATCGTTGCAGGCCATCTTTCCTCGCCCGGACCCGGTACTCGGACGGGACAAGGACTTCATTTACGGGGGCCGCAAGCTGGGCTGCTTCCATGTCATCGGCACACCGCTGCCCGGTCAGCCGATCGGCATCGTCGAAGGCTACGCCACTGCAGCATCCATCCATCAGGCCACAGGCTGGTGCGTGGTGGTCGCTTGGGACGCCGGCAACCTGGCCGCAGTCGCCCGTGCCTGGCGCGACGAAATGCCTGATGCCTCGTTCGTCCTGTGTGCGGACAATGACCAATGGACCCGGCAGCCGCTGGACAATCCTGGTGTCACGCTGGCCACCCGCGCCGCCGCTGACATCGGCGCGCGCGTGGTATGGCCCGAATTCTCCGCGTTGCAGGGCGAGGATGATCGCCCGACCGACTTCAATGACCTGCACCTGCGCGAGGGGCTGGACGCGCTGCGCGCCCAGCTGCAACCCGCGCCCGTCGCCGCAATGGGCCTCGACAGCACGGGCGATGGCCCGCAGCCATCGACCAACGCCCGCTACCAGGTGCCGGGCAACCTGTCCGCATTCGATGCCTTCACTCCATTTCCAGACACCAGTGCACGCGGCCGGCCGCTGCCTACTGCACGCAACCTGGCCGAACTGTGCCGGCGCACCGGCGTGACCGTGCGCTACAACGTCATCCGCAAGGACCTGGAAATCCTGGTGCCGGGACTGCAGAGCACGGTGGACAATGCCAAGGAAGTGGCCGCCGGCGAAGTGATGGACTGCATGCATCGCGCTGGCATGGCCGTTGCCAGCTTTGAAACCAACCTGTGCCAAGTGGCCGAGGCCAACCCCTACAATCCCGTCGCAAGCTGGATTGCATCACGGCCCTGGGACGGCCAGTCCCGCCTGCAGGCGTTCTTCGACACCGTGCAGGAGGCCCAGCCTACGCGCATGGCCGACGGCCGCGTCCTGAAGGAGGTGCTGATGCGGCGCTGGCTGATCTCCGGCGTGGCGGCGGCGTTTGAACCGGATGGCGTGGTGGCGCGCGGTGTACTGACCTTCGTCTCGAAGCAGAACCTGGGCAAGACGCGCTGGGCCCGGCAGCTGGCACCAGCGGAGCTGCGGCTGATTGCCGACGGCGTGGTGCTCGATCCAGCCAACAAGGACAGCGTCAAGCAGGTCATTTCCAAGTGGATCGTGGAGCTGGGCGAAGTGGATGCCACCTTCCGCCGCACTGATATCGCTGCGCTGAAATCGTTCATCTCACGTAGCCACGATGAGATCCGTCGTCCCTACGCGCGCACCGAATCGCGTTATGCACGCCGAACGATCCTGTTTGCCAGTGTCAACGACGAGCGCTTCCTGCGCGATGCCACCGGCAACACCCGGTGGTGGACCGTGCACGCGGTGGCGTTGGGCGAACCGGCCCAGATCGACATGCAGCAGGTGTGGGCCGAGGCCCACGCGTTGTACGGCGATGGCGAAACCTGGCATCTGTCGGCTGAAGAGCTGGACGCGTTGAATGCAACCAACAGCGAGCACGAGCCGATCTCGCCGATTGCCGAGCTGATCGATCGCCACTTCGACTGGTCCGTCCCCGCCTCGCACTGGAGTGCGCAGTACCGTGCCACCGAGATCGTGATCGCAGTAGGCATCGATAAGCCGAATCGCCGCGAGGTGAACGAGGCCGCCGCATATGTGGTCAAGCGCCATGATGTGCGGACGAAAGTGGTTGGCAAGGAGCGGGCCAAGGTGTGGTTGATGCCACCGCGCAAGCTCAGCTTCGCCGGACACGAAGCGGGTCCCTTCTGATACCCCCTGCCCGCGATGGCCTTCATCAGCCGCGACAACTCCGGCTGACGCTTCATGATCAGGATGAATGTAGATGAAAGGTGTTGACTGGCGTGCCGGCCGATGGCAAGATGCCCGAATCGGCCTTGCCGCCTCCGAGGAGCGCTTCCGCCATGCCCGAGCCCCGACTGCATGCCTTTGAAGGTGAGCAGCTGACCGTCCAGCAGATCCACCAGCGGGTGCCGGTGCTTTCGCAACGCACCATCCGCGACCACCTCGCCGCAGGGCGCCGCACGCGTACCGCCATGCTGAGCTTTGACCCAGCCGCAGCGGCGGCCCGCGGTGGCCGTATGACCCAGCGCCTCCTCCGCGCTCGCGACACGACCCGTCGCGATCCCTGACCTGCCGGCACCTGTCCCCCCCTCCAGGAGTAGATTCCGCGTGATCCCCGCCTCCCTCGACAATGGTCATCGCATCATCGCCAACACGCTGGCCGCGTTCCGTGCCGGCTCCGCGCTGGGCAGCGTTGCGCTGCGCCCCTGCCCCGAGGCGCCACTGCCGCTCTACATCGGCATCGCAGGCAGCAAGCGCGCAGGCAAGGACACGCTCGCCAATGGACTTGCGTCGGCGCTGGGGCTGCCCTGTGACAGTTTTGCCGCCCCCTTGCGCCAGTTCGTCGCCGCCATCCTCGGGCTGACCGTGCGCGAACTGGACAGCCACAAGGAAGTCGCCATCGATTGGCTGGCCGAACTCACCCCACGCCACCTGATGCAGACTGCCGGTACCGAATGGGGGCGTGACCGCGTCCATCCCGAGCTGTGGGTGCGCTCGCTGTTCGCACGTCTGCCCGAGGGCGGGCTGGTAACCGACGTCCGCTTCGCCAATGAGGCCCGCGCGATCCGGCGTCGTGGTGGTGTCGTGATCCACGTCAACCGCCCGGGCCATGGCAGCAGCGACCCTCATGCCAGCGAGCAGCCGCTGCCGCGTGAGCTGGTCGACATCGAAGTCGACAACGATGGCACCCCGGCCGATCTGGTCCGCAGATCGCTGGAACAGTTGCTTTCACGCGGTGTGATCTGATGCGGAAGACGGGCCTGCCATCCGGTCCATCCCCTGAACCCAGTGCAGGCTCCGACCCATCAACGGCGAAAATGATGTAAGGTCATCCCCCATCACCGACGACACCTGTCGTCACCCTGCATCCCCAACCCATTTCGCAAAGAGGAAACGCCATGGAGGTCGAACAGTTCACGTCGACGCGCCTGAAGGCCATCGAGTTGTTCAAGTCCCAACCCAAGGGAGGCAAGGACATCGTGAGCCTGGATGCGATCTTCATCTCGCTGTGCTCGCTGGCCAGGATCCCGACCGACACCGGCAACGCAGCACGGACCGTGGCCCGCCCCGGCAGCCAGCAGCCTCCAGCCCCTTGGTTCATCGAAACCCTCGCCGCCCTGAAGGGCAAGGGTGAGTCGGTCACCGTGGCACGCTTTCTGATGTTCGCCAACCGCTTCCCGGTCAAGCGCATGGACCAGGTCAACGCGGCGCGCTGGTTGCGGGACGCAGGCTACATTCCGCGCAAAACCGGTGGCAACCTGGTGTTCGACCTTTGATCCACGCCCTGCTGCAGTCCTGAAGCCCCGGCATTGTCCGGGGCTTTTTCGTTTCAGGGCCTGTCACGCGCGCGGTGTGTCCCAGATCGTCCTCGCCTTGTACTCGCCCGCCCACCTGCACTGCCGCTGCTTGCGCCCGATGAGGACAGTGAGTACAGGAATACGGGAAACATCGGCGTGATCTGTAAGCAGCGACAGGATGTCGCGCCGGCAGATCATCGTCCTCACCCGTCCTCGGCACGCTGATGAACGCCTTCAGCACGCCAAGTCGAAAGTGGATGAAAGGTGTTGACCAATCCAACGGGATGGCAACAGTGGAGATCAATGCCACTGACCACATCCTGCATGAACGCCCTGCCCGACAGCATCCAGACTCTGGCCGAGGTCATCGGCGAATCCGCGGCCCTCACGCTGGTGCGTGCGTGGCCGCCGACTACCTCCGCTGCCACCGGTCGCCACCGCGTCATCCTCTACGTCCCTTCGACATTGCCGGACCGGCATCGGCTGATCGACATCCTCGGCCGTGACGTGGCGCAACGCCTGGTCGCGCACTTGGGTGGGGAACTGCTGTTCCTGGCCTCCTGCTTCGCCGCCGGCGCGCACGAACGTCGCGAGCGGATCGCACGTGCCGTCGCCAGCGGCATGCCGCGTGACCATGTTGCGCGTGAGTTCGGCGTCTCGCAGACCACCATCAAGCGCGCTCTGCGCGATGCCCGCTCGGCGCCCCCGACTGCGGTCCATCCGGCCGTACTCAAGGGATACGCGCGCGCATGAACGAGAGCGACCTGTTGGCCGGCGTGCCGGATTGGGCCAAATACCTGGGAGGAACCTCGGGCGTGCTGATCGCGGTGTCGCTGTGGCTGCGCCAATGGCTGTCGTCGGCCAAGGTCGACCGTACCGCCGATGAGGCTACCAGCAATACCCTGCGTACCCTGCAGGAGCAGCTCGCCGCCGAGCGGATCCGCGCCGATGGACTGATGCACGAACGCGAGGCCATGGCCCAGGAGATCGGGCAGCTACGCGGTGAAGTCAGCGCCCTGCGTGCCCAGATCGCCCAGCAGAGCGTACAGATAGACGCCCTGCTGGCCCTGGTGCGCAAGCAGCCGGGAGCCGTGGCATGACCGCCGTCGCAGCCAGCGCCCTCGGTGGCGCCAACGTCGCCGCGTTCCTGGACATGCTGGCCGTGTCCGAGGGCACCGACACTCCCGGCCAGCGTTCGCGTGATCGCGGCTACGACGTCATCGTCGGCGGCCAGCTGTTCACCGACTACCGCGACCATCCCCGCGAGCTGGTGTCGCTGCCACGCTATGGCATCAAATCCAGCGCCGCCGGCCGCTACCAGTTCCTGCGCAGCACCTGGGATGATCTGCGCACGCGACTGGGCTTGCCCGACTTCGGTCCCGTTTCGCAGGACCGCGCGGCTGTCGCGCTGCTCAAGCAATGCGGTGCCTACGAGTTGATACGGCTCGGTCGCTTCGACGCCGCCGTCACCGCGGCACGGCGCATCTGGGCGTCGCTGCCCGGCGCCGGCTACGGGCAGAAGGAGCACGCACTGGAAACACTGCGCGCAGCGTACCGTGCCGCCGGCGGAGCCCTGCAGTGACTCCCGGGGCACTGAAGCTGGGCATCGGGCTGCTGGTTCTTGCCGGCAGCCACGCGAGCTGCGCCTGGCTCGGATGGACCTTGCGCGACCGCAGCGCGGACCTTGCCGCTGCCACTGCCCGGGCAGCGCAGCAGGAGGCCCGCACCGATGCAGTCCAGCGCGCGCACCAGCATGCCCTCGCCAACAGCGCTGCAGGCGCGCAGGCCGAATCACAGCGCCTGGCCCATCACGCCCGGCACACCGAACAGTTCAATACCCTGCAACGGGACATCGAGACCCATGCCAAGACTCCTGGTCGTGATCGCGGCGACGCTGACGCTGAGTTCGTGCGCATCTGGCGCGAGGCCAACGCCGGCCACGCCCTGCCGCGCTGAGCTCAGCATCGCGCCTGCCCAACTGCTTCCCCCGCCCCGCCTGCCGGACCTGCACGCAGCCAGCGATGACGCGCTGCTGCGCAATCACGTTGCGGTCGCACGCCAGTACCACGCACTTGCCGACCAGCTGAGTGCGCTGCTGTGCAGCCTCGGCAGCCAACGCGGCATCACCATCAATGGCGCCGCGCCGGCAGCACCCGCCGACTGCGGCAGCGGCGCCACTCCCACGCACTGAGCCTGCCGGATACGGCCACGCCTGCAATGCCACCCCACCACGGTGATGGCAACACTGGCAGCAGACCGCGCGCGCCACACAGGCCACACCCTTCTTCCCTTCCCTGCATGAGCTGACATGGCGAACGATCCCTTCCCTCCCACGCTCGATCCGCTGATTGCCGCGATCGAAGCCGCAATCCGCGCACGCTTTCCGGGGTTTGCAAGCGTCGAGTTCCATCGCGATGCCAACGCTGAGGGCATGCCCCTGCCGGCCTGCCTGCTGGCGATGACCCGCTGTGACCGCAGCAGGGACAACAATGACGGCAGTGGCCTTCTGCAGGCCACCCTGCGCTTCGAAGCACGCATTGCGCTGCCGGCGACCGAAGCAGACACGGCCATTCAGCTGCGCAACGCGGCCCTCGCCCTGGCCACCTGGCTGCACCAGCTCGGCCGCTTTCCCGGCGTGGCCAGTGGTGCGATCGATGTGATCGCAGCCTTGCCAGAAGACCCCGCGGCGGCACAGCCGGGCCTGCGCACCTGGATCGTTGAGTGGTCACTGCCGGTCGCGCTGGGCGACAACCGCTGGGACGACACTGGCGGCGTAGTGCCGCAGGCGTCCTACAGCTTCGCGCCGGAGATCGGCCGCATCCATGAGTCCCGCTACCAGCCGTTGCCGGAGCGCGCACCATGAGCGCCGAACATGCGCGGTTGATCGGCAACCTGCTGATGATCGGTGTGGTACGCGAACTGGACGGGGCAAACGGACGCGTTCGCGTCGATGCCGACGGCATGCTGACCGACTGGATTCCGTGGCTGGAACGCCGTGCGGGACCGGGCGTACGCACCTGGTGCGCACCCGAACCCGGCGAGCAGGTCGTACTGGCGTGCCCCTATGGCGACCCGGGCCAGGCGCTGGTACTCGGCAGCCTGTACCAGGACCGTTTTCCGCCGCCGGCCGACTCGCGCCTGCGGCAGTGCACCGAGTTCGCCGACGGCAGCATCGTCGAGTACGACCAGGAAACCACCACGCTCAACGTCCATGTCGGCAGCGGCAAGGTCATTGTCACCTGCGCGAATGCACAGGTGATCGCCAGCGAATCGATCGTGCTCGATACACCCTCGATCAAGGCGACCGGCGATCTGGATGTCAGCGGCGCGATCAGCGCCGGCAAGGACATCAGCACACCAAGCGAGATCAAGGCCGGTGCCATCGGGCTGAAGGCACACACGCACACCGCGCAGGGCCCAACCGCCCCGACCACGCCGGCGCAGGCCTGAGCGGCCACGCCTGCAATGCCCTGAAAACCCGCACTCCACGACGATAGAGGCCATGCGAGGAATCGACGCCAACACCGGCAAATCACTGGATGGGCTCGCCCATCTGCAACAGTCCGTGCGTGACATTCTCACCACGCCCCTTGGCTCCCGCGTGCTGCGTCGCGAATACGGTTCACGCGTGTTTGAACTGATCGATGCGCCGACCAACCGCTCGCTGCGCATGGACCTGATTGCGGCCACCGTCGACGCGCTCGCGCGATGGGAACCGCGTCTCCACGTCGAGAACGTCGACGTCTCCCTCCCCGCCCCCGGCGTGATGATCCTGGCAGTGACCGGGATCCACCTGCCGGACGGCGAGGCCATCACCATCGAAGGAATCGAGGTTCGCTAACCGTGGCATCCGGCTCGTTCACCAGTGTCAATCTATCCCAGCTGCCTGCCCCGGCGGTCATCGAAGTGCTCGATTTCGAAGCCATGTTCGATGAATCGCTGACCGCGCTGCAGGCCCTGGATCCCACCTTCGACGCGCTGCTGCCGTCGGACCCGGCCTTCAAGATCCTCGAGGTCTGCACCTACCTGCGCCTGCTCGATCGCCAGCGTGTCAACGACGCAGCGCGCGGCGTGATGCTGGCTTATGCCGGTGGCAGCGACCTGGACCACCTCGCCGCGATCTTCGGCGTCGTCCGCCAGGTGCTCGACCCGGGCAAACCGCAGGAAGGCATTCCACCGCGATATGAAAGCGATGAGGACTTCCGCCGCCGCATCCAGCTGGGCCCGGAAGGGTTCAGCGTGGCAGGACCGGAAGGTGCCTATGTATTCCATGCCCTGAGCGCGGACCCGCGGGCGCTCGACGCCAGTGCGACCAGTCCAGATCCTGGCGAAGTGGTGGTCTCGGTGCTGTCGCGCGAAGCGGATGGAACCGCCAGCCAGGGCCTGCTCGACATCGTCGAGGCGAAGCTGAGCGCGGACGACGTGCGACCGCTGACCGACCATGTGTCGGTAAAGTCGGCCACGATCATCAACTACACCGTTGACGCTACGCTCTTTACCTTCGCCGGTCCCGACTCCCAAGTGGTTCTGGCTGAAGCACGCACCCGCCTGGACCGCTACATCAGCGAATCGCACCGGCTCGGCCGCGACGTCACCCGTTCGGGTCTGTTCGCCGCCCTTCACGCCGAGGGCGTGCAGCGTGTGGAGATCAGCAGCCCTGCGACGGACATCGTCGTCGATCGTACGCAGGCCACGTACTGCACCCACATCACACTGATGCATGGCGGCAACGATGAGTGACGCCACCACCCGCGTGATCAGCGCGCGCCTGCGCGGCGCCATCGATGGGCGGAACCGTACCTTCCGTCATCCCGGGGGTGCACTGGCGACCTTGCAGGCGGTGTACCGCATCGACGAGCAAGGGCGGCAGCGCTTGCCTGATGCTGTGATCAGCGGCGCCACGGCCACTCTGTCGGCCGCACCAGCACCCGGCATGCTGATCGAGGGTGACGCACGGATCGTGGTTCGAGCCGACCACGCTGTGCTGCCCCCAAATGCCACCCACGCCGAACGTGGTTTGGCTCGCGCCATCGTCGCTCGCCCGCTGCCGGTGGACATCACCGCACTGTGGGACGCCGACCGCTGTCCAGCCGCCCTGCTGCCTTGGCTTGCCTGGGCCTTGTCCGTAGATGAATGGAAGGCCTACTGGCCGGAGACAGTGAAGCGAGCGCGCGTACGCACCGCGATCGCCATCCAGCGCCGCAAGGGAACCTGGGGCAGCGTGCGCGATGTCGTCGCCGCTTTTGGTGGCTCGATCCTGATCCGTGAATGGTGGGAAACGCAGCCGCAGGGCGCGCCACACACATTCGAAGCGGTGATGACCATCGCCAATCAGGGCGGCGAAACCGCCACCGCCAAGTTCGTCGACGATGTGATCGGAGAGATCACCCGGACCAAGCCGGTGCGCTCGCATTTCACCTTCACCCAGGGCATGCAGTCCGACGCCACTGTCGGTGCGCTCGCGAGTTCCCATGTCACGGCATTTCGCCGCATCCAACTGATCGGAGAGTAATTCCCGCATGCGCTTGAAAATCACCGACGCTGGCTTCGCCAAGCTGGTCAACACGTCGAACACCGGCACCAACGCCGTCCTGGTCACGCAAGTCGGCCTGACGTCCACCGCCTTCACACCTTTGCCGGAGCTAACGACGCTTCCTGGTGAAATCAAGCGCCTGGCGACGTTCGGCGGCCAAGCAGTAGGCGACGACACCGTACACGTCACCATCCGCGATGACACTGTTTCCGCGTACAGCCTACGCGGCTTCGGCCTTTACCTGGCTGACGGCACCCTGTTCGCCACTTATGGCCAAGCCGATCCGATCATGGAGAAGACGTCCGAATCGATGTTGCTGCTGGCAACCGATACCCGCTTCAGCGAGATCGACGCCACGCAGATCCAATTCGGAAACGCGGAATTCATCTACCCCCCTGCAACCACTGAGGTACGGGGCGTGGTCGAGCTGGCCACCAGCAGCGAAGCCGAAGAAGGCGCGGACAGCGAGCGCGCCATCACGCCGCGCGGCCTGCGCGCCTTCATCGACAAGCGTTTCGGTGCATCTGCGCCGAGCACGTTCGTGCGCACCTTGTTGTCGATCGCCACCGATGCTGCATTCCGATCGGCGCTAGGCCTGAAGTCCGCGGCACTGAAAGACGAGGGTGCCGACAAGGGTCTCGATGCCGATCTGCTCGATGGCCGCCATGGCACTCATTACCTGGACTGGCGAAACATGACCGGCGTTCCGTCCAGTGTGCACGTGCCCGGCCAGGTGATCATGTTCGCGGGCTCCGCCGCCCCCAACGGGATGCTGCTGTGCAATGGCGCTGCTGTGCCACGTGCCACGTATCCTGCGTTGTTCGCCGCCATCGGTACACGATATGGATCCGGCGATGGCACGACGAGCTTCAATCTTCCGCTGATCCGCGAAGGTACGGTCGTTGTGCAAACGACTGAACCACAATCGGTTGGTACATTCACAACGGGCGCTGTCATCGCCCACGCGCATACGGGCTCGACCGAGAATGCTGGGCTGCACGGTCACGCCCTGACCATCGGGAATGCGGGTGGTCACGCCCATGGCGCCAGTGCCAGCGCTGTCGGCGACCATGCTCATGGAGCGTGGACCGACGCGCAGGGAAGCCACAACCACGGCGTGAACGACCCTGGGCATTCCCACACCTGGAATGGTCCGGCGTCCGGCGGCAGCGGTGGATGGGCCGCAGCCACGGGTGCACGCCCCAACCCTACCGGCACCAGCCACAACGGTACAGGCATCTGGCTCAACGATGCGGGCGGTCATGGGCACAACATCGGTATGAACGGCGCCGGAGCACACACCCACTCGATCTCGGTCGCCGCAGTTGGTGACCACAGCCACCCTGCTTCCGTCTCGAACGGCGGCGAACACAGCCACGCCGTGAATGTCAGGCCCACCGGCGGCGACACAAACCTGCCCGCCGGTCTTCGAATGATCTATTGCATTGCTTACTGAGGACACACGATTGTTTACCGAATCGCGCTTTGCACACGCCTATGATCCGCTGACACGCGCGTATATGGGTGCAGTGAAACTACAGCCCTCGCCGGACGGCCGCTGGCATCTTCCGGAGTACACCGTGGAAGCGGCGCCACAACTTCCCGCTGGCGAGTATCGGTCGTTCCGCCTGAGTGACGATGGCAGCCACTGGGAGCAGGTCCCTGATTTCCGCAACCGGATGCTCTGGAACACGGTCACATCTGCAGTAGTGCCCAATCGCCTGGCGCTGGGTGACAGCCTGCCCCCGGAAGTGACGCTGTCCGCTCCCCATCCGCTGATGAGCGGGGATACCCACTTCAATGCCTGGAACGCAGAAGCCCGGCGCTGGGAGCTGAAACCCGACTACAGCAACCGTCCGCTGTGGAACCGGATCGACGGCAGCCTCGCCGCGCCACTCGCTCGTGGCGAAACCCTTCCTCCCAGTGTCATTGACCGGGCACCGCCCGCTGATCGCACCGGCCCAATCACTTACGACGAAGCTACCGCAAGCTGGGTAAGCGTCACTGCATCCGACTCCACACTCACAGTACCGGCGCAAACGTGATCCCGGACCACGGCTGCAATTATCCCAGCCGCGCCCAGGTACGAACATGTCCCCATGCGGCACAGGTCGTGACCGCAGCACCCACTCAACCAAGGAAAAAACAACGCATGGCCGAATTTCTGCATGGCGTGCAGGTCGTCAACATTGATGGTGGCTCCCGCTCGATCGCCGTTGCCTCGAGCAGCGTCATCGGCATCGTGGGTACCGCGCCCCGCGCCGACAAGATCGCCTTCCCGTACAACACTCCCGTCCTGGTAACCTCGCGTTCGCAGGCAGCCAAGCTGCTCACCAACGCCGCCACCGAAGTGGATGACGGCACCCTACCGGGCCAACTCGACGCCATCTTCGACCAGTCCAACGCCGTCGTCGTCGTCGTCCGTATCGAGAAGGGCGCCACCGAGAACGACACTCTGGCCAATGTGCTGGGCGGCGTAGACCCGCAAACCGGTGCCTACACCGGCGTACATGCCCTGCTGGCGGCCAAGTCGGTGGTGGGCATCAAGCCACGCATCCTGGCGGTGCCGGGCTTCACCCACACCCACGAAAAGCGTGACACCGAGCTGCTCGCCAACCCGGTTGTATCCGAACTGCTCGGCATCGCCGACAAGCTGCGCGCTGTGATCATCAAGGACGGCCCGAACAGCAACGACGACGCTGCCAAGTCCACCGCCGCCCTGACCGGCTCCAAGCGTGTCTATGTGGTCGACCCGGCGCTGCTGGTGCAGTCCGGTGATGCCATCGTCACCCGCTACGCCTCCGGTGCCGTGGCCGGTGCCATCGCCCGCAGCGACAACGAGCGCGGCTGGTGGGTTTCGCCGTCGAACCTGGAACTCAACGGCGTGGTCGGTACCGCGCGTGCGATCGACTTCGGCCTGTCTGACGCGACCAGCCGCGCCAACCTGCTGAACCAGGCCAACGTGGCGACCGTCATCCGCGAAGGGGGCTTCCGCCTCTGGGGCAACCGCACCACCAGCGCCGATCCGAAGTGGCAGTTCCTGTGCGTGGTGCGCACCGCCGACATCATTGCCGACAGCCTCGAGGCTGCGCATCTGTGGGCTGTCGACCGCGGCATCAGCAAGACCTACGTCGATGACGTGCGCGAGGGCGTCAATGCCTTCCTGCGCGGCCTGAAGACCCAGGGCGCGATTCTCGGCGGCAATTGCTGGATCGACCCCGAACTGAACGCAGCGGACAGCGTGGCCCAGGGCCGCTTCTACTGGGACTTCGACTTCACGCCGACCTACCCGGGCGAGCAGCTGACCTTCCGCATGCACATGAATAACAACTACGTCTCGGAGATCTTCTAAGCATGGCACGCAAGATCCGTAAGAACTTCAACTTCTACGTCGACGGCAAGGGTTATGCCGGCAGCGTGATGTCCTTCACCGCTCCCAAGCTGTCGCTGAAGACCGAGGACTTCCAGGCCGGCGGCATGCTGGCCCCGACCGAGATCGTGCTCGGCCATGAAAAGCTGACGGCCGATGTCGAGTTCGCCTCGGACGACGCGGAGATCATGAGCAAATTCCACGTCATCGAAAGCAAGGAATACGGCTTCACCGCCCGCGAAGCACTGGAAGGCGATGACGGCGAAGTGACCCAGGTCGTGCACAACATGCGCGGCAAGGTGAAGCTGCTGGACCGCGGCGAAACCAAGGTCGGCGAGAAGGGCACGATCAAGGTCAGCCTGGCGCTGAGCTACTACAAGCTGACCCATGGCGCTCAGGTCGTGCAGGAGATCGACGTGGTCAACATGATCGCACGCCAGGGCGGCGTGGACGTGCTGGCCGGCATCCGCGGCGCGCTGGGCATCTGAGCCCTCGCCGCACCGAACAACCCGGGGGTGCCACGCGCCCCCGGATCCATCGCACTACATCGAACCCGAGAAACGCATCCATGTCCAGCAAGACCAAGACCCCCACCGACGCCGTCGTCGAGCGCGATGGCTTCGCCGAGATCACCCTTACCCGACCGCGCGAGGTCAACGGCATGGAGACCGCCGTGCTGCGCATGCGCGAGCCGACCGTGGAAGACATGGAGCGCTACCAGGATGACAAGGGTAGCGACGCACAACGCGAGGTGCGCATGATCGCCAACCTGTGCGAGATCTCGCCGGACGACGTGCGCAAGATGCCGCTGCGCGACTATGCCCGACTGCAGGCCGGCGTGGCGCTTTTTACCACCTGACCCTGCCGCAGATCAGGCAGGGAGCGCTCGCCTTGGCCGGGCATACCGGCTGGGGCCTGCGCGAGATCATGACGCTGCGGGTGTCGAAGTTCATCTGGTGGATTCAGGGGTTGCCGGTACATGGCCAATAACGTTCAAACGACAACGATCACGATCGGCGGCTCGGTGTCCAAATCGCTGCAGGACGCATTGTCCTTCGCCAATGATGGCATCAAGCGCATCGGCACCGAGATGACACTGCTGGACCGCAGGCTTGCCCGTCTGAGCACGACGAGCAAGGAGTACGCCCGCATGCGTACCCAGGTCGACGCGTTGCGTGCCTCGCAGGAGGCACTGGAGCGCATCGAGGCAAAGCGCACCGCCAATCTGGAGAAGCGCGAGAAGCTCGGCTCGGCATTCGGCGAGGCACGCGGTGCGCTTGGCACAGCGGTTACCGCGCTGGCCAAGCCGGTGGAGAACGCCTCCGGCTTCGCCCGCCAGAACCAGCAGATTGGCGTGGCAGCCAACCTCAGCCGGGCCCAGGTGAGCGCGCTGGGCCGAGCCATCCTGGAACAGTCGCGTACGACCAACCAGGGTGCCGATGCTTTGCAGCGCTCGATCAAGTTGATGATCGATGCCGGCATGGATGCACAGTCGGCGCAGGCCAGCCTGGGCGCGGTCGGGCGGACCACCACCGTCACGGGCGCCAGCATCGATGATGTGGCCCAGGCCGCGGCCGCCTTGCAGCAGTCGTTCGATATCGATCCCTCGCGCATGCAGAACGCGCTGGACGTGCTGGTCGTCAACAGCCGGCAGGGCGGTCTGGGCCTGAAAGACATGGCCGAGGTGCTGCCTGCCCTGGGTTCGTCGTTCGAAGCGATGAAGCTGCAGGGCACGTCGGCTGCCGCCACCCTCGGTGCCGCCCTTCAGGCCACGCTGGATTCGGCCGGCGGCGCCGACAAGGCCGCCAGCAACATGAAGAGCTTCATGTCGTCCGTCCTGTCGCCGGAACTGCAGAACAAGGCAAAGAAGAGCCTCAATCTGGATCTGCGCAAGATCATTGGTGACGCACAGACCGACGGCGGCAATCCCTTCGATGCTGCGATGCAGGGAATCATCCAGGCCACCGCGGGCGACCAGAAGAAGATCGGCGCCCTGTTCGGCGATGCCCAGGCGAAGAACTTCGTCCAGCCGATGATAGAGAACTGGGACAGCTACATCCGGATCCGCGACACGGCCCTGAACGGATCATCGGGCACCACCGATGCCGCCTACGTGGATGCTATGCAGACCGATCCGCAGAAGATCGAAGGCGCGAAGATCGCCGTGGACAATCTGTCCAAGGCCTTCGGCGCCGCCCTGCTGCCTGCGGTGGGCGAAGCGGCGGTCAAGCTGACCGAACTGCTGAACGGGGTCACCTCGTTCGTGCAGGAAAACCCGAAGCTGATCGCCAACACCACGCAGATCGTGGTCGGCATGCTGGGCATGCGCACGGCGGTGCTCGGCGCACGCTACGCCTGGACGTTCCTGCAGGGCCCGATCCTGGCTGTGCAGAAGGCGTGCGAGCTGTTCCGGGGCGGCAGCCTGCTGGCCCAGATGGGACGCTTCGGGCCGATG
Source organism: Stenotrophomonas sp. YJH_SMC_29 (assembly GCF_059371235.1). Lineage (NCBI taxonomy): Bacteria > Pseudomonadati > Pseudomonadota > Gammaproteobacteria > Lysobacterales > Lysobacteraceae > Stenotrophomonas > Stenotrophomonas sp. YJH_SMC_29. Next base: position 199,569 of record NZ_JCAFUK010000005.1, read on the forward strand.
GCCATGCGCCTGGCATCAGGCTTCCGCATCGTCGCTACCGCCGTCGGTGCAATCGGTGGTGGACCCATCGCTCTTGCGGTCGCCGCCATCACCGCCGGCGCCCTGCTGGTGCGCAAGTACTGGGAGCCGATCAAGGCGTTCCTGGGCGGCGTATGGGAAGGCCTGAGCGGTGCAGGCACTGCGGCGATGGGGGAACTGATGCGCGCGGTCGAACCGCTGCGCCCCGCTTGGGAGGTCATGAGTGGCCTGATCGGACAGGCCTGGGATTGGCTGTCAAGGATGCTCGCACCAGCGCAGTACACCGGCAACGAGCTGTCACGGGTTGCCCAGATCGGCAGCTTCCTCGGTACCGTTCTGATGGAAGGCCTGCGAATGAACATCCAGCTCATCAGCGGCCTCGTGCAGTACGTCGTCTGGATGGGCAACGTGTACACGACCGTCGCCAGCGGGATCGGTAGCGTAATGAGCATGATGTGGACCACGATCAAGTCCGGTGCCGAATCCCTGTTCAACTGGCTCGTCCAGAAGCTGGATTTCCTCATGCCCTACGTCGTGAAGCTGATGGGGTTCGTCGAAGGGGGAATTGGCAAGGTCAGTGCGCTGGTCGGCAAGGGCCTGGATTTCGGGAAGGAGGTACTCACAGGCAGTGCTGAAGCAATCGGCAACGGCATGATCGGGTACACCAACATGCGGGCCGGCGGTCGAGGTGGCCTGGATGATGCCGCGGGCCTGGTCGGGGACGTCGCCACGCTGGACGGCCCGGGTGCTGGAAAGCGATGGGCAGGCATCAGCGAGGCCACTCGCGGCCGCACCGCGCCCGAGATGCCCTCGCCCTCTCCGCGCGGCGTCACCACCGTGCAACAACAGCAGACCAACAACATCACCATCCACCAGCAGCCGGGTGAATCCAGCGAATCCGTAGCACGTCGCACCGCCGACGAACTGCAGCGTCGCAACGCGGTTGCCGCCCGTGGTGGCCTTGCAGACAGGAATTGAGCATGAAGCGCGAGTTCGTAACCGGCACAGTGGACAAGCTGCTGTCGCAGTTCAAAGCCAACGATTCCGGCAACGCGCCAGTGCTGCTGATGCTGGGGGGCTTCAAGTTCAGCCTCAACACCGCCGTGTTCCAGGATATCCAGCAGAGCAACGAGTATGGCTGGGCAGCGCAGGAACGCATCGGCCAGATGGCTGCGCTGCAGTACACCGGGCCAGGCAAGGCCAGCATGACGCTGCCTGGCGTCATCCACTACGGGTTCCGCGGTGCCGGCAATGAGCTCTCGCAGCTGCGCAGGCTGGCCGCGCAGGGCAAGCCACAGCGGTTGCTGACCGGCAAGGGCGGGAACCTTGGGCTGTGGGTCATCGACAAGATCGACGCCACTGCCTCCGGTTTCACTGCCGATGCTGGAATCCAACGGCACGAATTCACCCTCTCACTGCGGAAGCACAGCGATGGCACGAACGTATAACACCCGCGACGGCGACGTTGTCGACCGCATCGCGTACACGCATTATGGCGAACAATCACCGGCCATCCTGCGTGCGGTATTCGACGCCAACCCGGGGCTTGCTGCACGCGGCGCCGTACTGCCTGCGGGCATGGCGATCACCCTGCCTGATGTGCAGCGCCCAGCAAACGAACGCAAGGGAGTGGCCCTGTGGGACTGAACATCGCACCTGCCTTCCGCGTGGTCGCCAACAGCCAGGACATCACCGACAAGATCATGTCGCGCTTCAAGTCGCTGCGCATCACCGACGAAACCGACAACAACTCGGACACGCTGGAACTACAGCTGGCCGATCATGATCCTTCCGATCCGATCCAGCTGCCACCGGTGGGCGCGGAGCTGGAAGCCTTCATTGGCTACGACGGTGACGTGCGGCGCATGGGCCTGTATATCTGCGACGAGGTGGAGATTTCCGGCTACCCGGGCAGCATGACCCTGCGCGCACGCGCCGCGCCGTTCGAAGCCAGCAAAGGCGGCAAGAACGATCTGCAAACACAGAAGACGCGCACCTGGAAGAAGGGCACGACCATCGGCGGCATGGTGCAGCGCATGGCCGGCGAGCACGGAATGGCCGCAGCCGTGAGCGGATCGCTGGCGTCGATCTCGCTGCCGCTGACAGTGCAATCGCAGGAATCGGACATGAACCTACTGCTGCGCTTGGCGAAGCAGCATGACGCCATCGCCAAGCCGGGCGGCGGTCGCCTGATGTTCATCAAGCGCGGCGAGTCCACGAGTGCCAGCGGCGAGCGGATTCCCGACACCACCCTGACCCCTGCCGATGGCAGTGCTTACAAGGTGAACATCGTCTCGCGCGAGAAGACCGGCACCACCATCGCGTATTACCGTGATGTACGTGGTGCCAAGCGCCGGGAGATAAAGGTGGGCAGCGGCGAACCGATCGTACGCTTGCGCATGGCCTACGCTGACCGCGAAACCGCCGAAGCCGCAGCGCGCGCCAAGCATCAGGAACAAGCCCGGCAGACGCGTACGCTCAGCTACACCCTACCCGGCCGCGAGACGCTGATCGCCGAGGCCACGGTGGTGATGCAAGGCTTCCGCGACGGCGTAGATGGGCAGTGGCTGGTCAAGCGTGCAGAGCACAGCATCAGCCACGACGGCTACGTGACCAGCATTGAGTGCGAACAACCCAACAGCGCCGACGCAGTGAAGGCGGCCAGGAGTGCGGCAGCTACCGAAGGCGAGCAGGTCGGCAGCGAAGTGTAGATCCACGCCATGCGTGGATGCTTTTCCCGCATCAACTCACGTACTGCGCCTGTCCATTACCAAACGACCAGTTCTCCTTCTTCACCTCCACCAGGTTGATGAACACATCCTCGCGGCGGATGCCCACCGCCGCATGCAGTCCATCGGCGATGCCGGCGTACAGCGCCTTCTTCTGCTCCAGCGTGCGCCCTTCGTTCCAGGTGATCTGGATGCAGATGAAGTCGTCGGTGCGATCCACGCCCAGGTAACCGGGGTCGTAGATCAGCGTGCCGGGCGCGTGTTCCTGGAAGATCTGGAAGCGATCGTTTTCCGGCACGCCCACTGCGCGCATGGCCTGGTAGATGGTTTCGCCGACGCGTTGCAGGTAGTCGGCGGATTTACCTTTGCGAAGATCGATGCGGGCGAGCGGCATGGTGGCACTCCAGAGTGGATGGGCACGGCAACGGGCTGAGACTACGCCTGCCCGGGGCGGCGGGACAGCGCAGGGATGGAACCCTCTGGCTCCATGCGTGGCATGGTCCCGCCTCAGCCGCGCGGGGTGACGCGATTGCCGTGGCGGCGTCGCTCTGGAGTCATCTCGTGCACGGTTGGCAGGGGCGGCGATGTGCGCCATCAGTGATGGGCCGCACTACTCGCAGGTGTCGGACGGCACACAACGGGAAATGTCTGGCCTGCCTAGGGACGGTTGAGAACTTTCCTTACAGACCGATGTGATTGCCCGGCCAGATGATCGCCGCGCCGAGGCAAGACGCCTTGGCCGGGATTGGCGTCTCGAATAAACGAATGAACACCCATCGCTGCGGTTTGCGCCGCAGCAGAGAGAATGTATCGATTGCCTCCATGGCGGCCGGTGCGTGGGGATCGACAGATCCGCCAGGCCTTCTTCTCGATGGGAGTTCGTTTGCCTTGGCACGCCAACCCGCACCGTCCGCCACCTTCACTCCGGAAGGTGGCCCTACGCCAGTGAGGGTTTCGCCATGACCAACCGCACCGCCGTCCATCCCCGCCTGCACACCCTGATCGGCGACGTCGCGGCCGATGTGCCGGAAGACCTCGCACGCGAGATCGAGTGCGCCCTGAACGAACAGAACCTTCCGACGCAGTCGGCCACGTTCTTCGCCCGTCTCAATGCGATCAACCATGCCGACGGTGATGACGGACAGCCGTGCATCAGCCTCACCCTCGGCGCCAGCAATCACGCTTCGTTGCGCCGCTCGCTGTCTGGGCTCGGCGCGTTGCTCGATCTGCTGCAGGCCGCCGACCGGGCGCGCAACAAAGGCGGTCCGAACGAGCAGTTGGGCGCCTTCCATATCGACGGACTGATCGTGGCCGCACGACAGTTGGTGCGCGAGGCACATCATTGCCTCTCCAGCGGCGATGCCTGACCGGCCCGGATGTGCTCCCGCTACAATCGCGCAGGGAGCGCAGGAGACCGCAATGGACGCCGAACACCTGGAGTACTTCAAGGCCGCACTGGAAGGCCGCGCAACCGTGGGCTGGAACGTCTGGTTCGCCGCCAACCAGCACGCGCTGGCACAACAGCTGAGCCGCCCTGCACTGCTGCGCCTGAAGTTCAGCACACTGGATGAAGCCGAACGCCTGCTGGCCGAGGCCGGCATCGTGCCCCGCAGCACAGCGGGCAAGCGCTACGAAATGTACTGCGCGCAGTTCTCGCCGGACGTGGTGGACGCGAACGGTCGCCCGCTACCGGCGATCTGGCGCGCGGCGCACGGCGGTGCCATCGGCCTGCTGGCCGAGGGCGAGCCGGAGGCCGGCCAAGCGAAGCTGCTCGCGGAGTTCCGCCGCGTCCGCAAGCGCGGGCTGCAGCAGGCCCACGAATGGTTGGCCGATCTGTGCTTTGAAGGCGAGATGGAGCTGACCAGCGGCAATGCCGAAGTGGGCCGTAGCCTGCTGGCGGTGGTGGTGCAGGCCGGCAGCGGCCACGACCTGCTGGATGCCACGGCGATGATGGCGCGCGAGCTGCTGGAGCGGCCCGATTGAAAGGGTGTGCGCTTCCGGCTGATCCTGCTGGATCGCAGGCAACAAAAAAGCCCCCATTGCTGGAGGCTTCTTTCGTTCTGCAACATGGTGGGCGGTACAGGGATCGAACCTGTGACCCTTGCCGTGTGAAGGCAATGCTCTACCGCTGAGCTAACCGCCCGGTGTGTTGCTGAGCCGCTCATTATAGGGGCTTTTCAGAGGCCGTCAACAGTTTTTCACATTCGTGTTCACGGGCGTTTCGGGGCACGCAGCCGAGCATGGCCCGGCGCTACAGAAGGGCCCCGCGCGCAGCCTCACATCGTATGGGTCGGCTTGTCCGAGCCGGTCAGGCCGGCCAGCAGGGTCTCGATCTTGTGGCGCACGCCCTCGCCTTCGGCACCGTCGGCCAGCTGCACGCCGATGCCGGCGGTACGGTTGCCCTGCGCGCCGGCCGGGGTCACCCAGATCACCTTGCCGGCCACCGGCAGGCGCTCGCTGGAATCGGGCAGGGTCAGCAGCAGGAATACCTCGTCGCCCAGGAAGTAACGCTTGGGCGTGGGCACGAAGATGCCGCCATTCTTCACGAACGGCATGTACGCGCTGTACAGCGCGGCTTTGTCCTTCACAGCCAGGGACAGGATGCCCTGGCGGGCGTTGCTGGCACTCATCGATTTCCCCTTGCGGCAGGCCGCTCGTTCACCTTGTTCCAGGCCAGCAGCAACTCAACCACCGCAAGGTCTGCACGCACCGTGGTGCGCAGCAGGTCGCGGGTGCGGTTGGCCGCATCGAACCAGGCTGCAAGCTTGTGCAATCGCTCCGGCGTGGTCAAGGCATCGGTGCTGGCCTGGGCCAGCGCCAGATCGGCAGCGAAGCGCAGGCGCAGCGCCGCGTTGTCATCACCACACCACTTCTGCGCCAGCTCCACCGCGCCGGTCTTGCCGGCGGCCAGCTGTTCCAGATCTCGTCCGACTTCGCGGCGCAGGCTCAGGCCGTCTTCGCGCAGCCAGTTGTCGGCCTGGCCGGGATGGCCGCGGGCGGCCTCCAGCGCTTCGCGCGCCGACGCTTCGCTGTGGCCCTGCTGCTGCAGCCAGGCCAATGCTTCGTGCTGCGGCGGCAGCTTGAATTCCAGGCGCTGGCAACGGCTGCGGATGGTCTGCGGCAGGCGTGCCGGGTCGCTGCTGATCAGCCACAGGTAGCGGCCGGGCTGCGGCTCTTCCAGGGTTTTCAGCAGCGCATTGGCGGCCGAACGGTTGATCGCATCGGCCGGATCGACGATCACCACCTGCGCCACGCCGTACTGCGGGGTCAGCGCCAATTTGTCGGTGATCTCGCGCACCTGCTCGATGACGATCTCGGTACGCAGCTTGTCGCCGCTCTTGTTCGGAATGAAGCTGACCAGCTGCAGGTCCGGATGGGTGCCGGCGGCGATCAGCTGGCGCGTGCGCGTGGCGTGCGTTGCGTCACCCTGCGCCAGCACGTGGTCGGCCAGCGCCAGCGCCACCTCGCGCTTGCCCAGCCCGGCCGGGCCGCAGATCAGCAGGCCATGACCGAGGCGACCCGCATCGAGCGCGGCCACGGTCTGGTCGAACGCGCGCTGCTGCCACGGCGAAAACGTGCTCATGCGCCCTCCCCGTCCTGCAGCCAACGCTCGATACGTGCGACCACATCGGCGGCCACGCGTTCCTGCACCTGGCCGGCGTCGATCAGCGCGAAGCGCTGCGGGTCCTGCTGTGCGCGGCTGCGGAACACTTCGCGCACGCGCTGGAAGAAATCGTCCTGCTCGCTCTCGATGCGGTCCGGCCACAGGTCGCGACCGTTGGCGCGCGCGCGGCCGACGGCCACGTCCACGTCCAGCAGCAGGGTCAGCCCCGGCAGCAGGCCGACCGCGCGGCGCTCCAGGTCGGCAATCCACTGCGGGTCAAGCCCGCGGCCACCGCCCTGGTAGGCATAGCTGGAATCGGTGAAGCGATCGCTCAGCACATAGGCACCGCGCTGCAGCGCCGGCCGGATCACCTGGCGCACATGCTGGGCGCGTGCGGCGAACACCAGCAGCAGCTCGGCTTCGGCGCTGAGCGGCTCGGCGGCGATTTCGGCATCGGGCTTCAGCACCAGGCCGCGGATGCGCTCGGCCAGCGGCGTGCCACCCGGCTCGCGGGTCAGCACCACCTCGTGGCCGTGGCTGCGCAGGCAGTCACGGATGGCATTGATGGCGGTGGTCTTGCCTGCGCCCTCGCCGCCTTCCAGGCTGACGAAACGCGGGTGGCGAAGCAGCGCGGGACTCATTGCGCCGGGGTCTCCTGGGTACGTTGCTGGCGCAGCTGCTGCAGGTAGCGGGCTACGGCGGCGTTGTGCTGGTCCAGGCTGGGCGAGAACACGTGCGCGCCGCTGCCGTCGCCCACGGCGACGAAGTACAGCGCATCACCGGCGGCCGGCTGCGCGGCGGCCATCAGCGCGTCGCGGCTGGGCATGGCGATCGGGGTCGGGGTCAGGCCGGCACGGGTATAGGTGTTGTACGGCGTATCCGTAGTCAGGTCGCGACGGCGGATGTTGCCGTCATACGCAGCACCGAGGCCGTAGATCACGGTCGGGTCGGTCTGCAGGCGCATGCCGATCTTCAGGCGGCGCATGAACACGCCGGCGATCTGCGGTCGTTCGCTGGCCAGCGCGGTTTCCTTCTCGATGATCGAGGCCAGCGTCAGCAGCTCGTAGGGCGTGTTGATCGGCAGGTCCGGCGCGCGGCTTTCCCAGGCTTCGTCCAGCGCCTTTTCCATTGCGGCGTGGGCGCGCTTGAGCACGTCCAGATCACTGTCGCCGCGCTGGTAAACGTAGGTCTCCGGCAGGAAGCGGCCTTCCGGATGCTGGCCACCGAACCCGAGGCGCTGCATCAACGCGGCGTCATCCAGGGTATCGGTGGTGTGCAGCAGCGGCTCGGCGCGCTTGAGCGCGGCACGCAACTGGCGGATGTTCCAGCCCTCGACAATCGTGACCCGGTGCTGCAGCACCTTGCCGGCACGCATGCGCAGCAGCAGCTCGCGCGGGGTCAGCTCGCCACTGAGCGCATACTCGCCCACCTTCAGTTTGCCGGCCGCATCGAGCTGCCGCGCCAGCAACTGCCACTGGGTATCCTGGCCCTCGTCCACGCCAGCCTCGCGCAGCTTGCGCAGCACGCTGTTCATGCCATCGCCGCTGGCGATGACCACGCTCTCGGCGGTCGGGGTGATCGGGGCATCGGCGAACCGGGTCTGCTGGTAGAAGAACCACGCGCCCACGCCGGCCACGACGGCGCCCAGCACCACCACCAGCGTTACCACGAACAGACACCCGCGCTTGGCTCCCGCCATGGACTACCTCTGAACTCGATTCCGTCGTGCAGGATACCGTGCCGGTGGATTGGGGTCATGACCGGGGCCACACACCCGTGCCGACCAACGGTCGGCACCCACCACAACACTGGCACCCACCGGTACGGTAGTGCCGGCCGCTGGCCGGCAAGCGCGCGGATCATGGGTGCATGAGGTTGCCGGCCAGCGGCCGGCACTACCGGAACACGCCTACCCTTGCTGGCCCAGCGCGCGCAGCAGGCCGCGAGCCTTGGCTCGGGTCTCGTCCAGTTCCTTGTCCGGGTCCGAATCGACCACGATGCCGGCGCCGGTGCGGAAGCTGACCTGGTGGCCATCCACTTCGGCGGTGCGGATCAGGATGTTCAGGTCCAGGTCGCCGTCGCGGTTCAGCCAGCCGAACGCGCCGGTGTAGGCACCGCGCGGCACCTGCTCCAGCTCGCTGATGATCTGCATGCAGCGCACCTTGGGGCAGCCGGTGATGGTGCCACCGGGGAACGTGGCGGCGATCACCTCGCCGGGGGTGACCTCCGGGCGCAGGTGGCCGCTGACGTTGCTGACGATGTGGTGCACGTGCGCGTAGCTCTCCACGGTCATCAGCTCATCGACCACCACGGTACCGGGCAGGCAGATGCGGCCCAGGTCGTTGCGCTCCAGGTCGATCAGCATCACGTGCTCGGCACGCTCCTTGGGGTGGCCGACCAGCTCCTGGATGCGCGCGGCATCATCGTCCCCCTCGAAGCGCGGACGCGTGCCGGCAATCGGACGGGTCTGCGCGTGGCCGGCATGCACCGACACCAGCCGCTCCGGCGAGGAACTGACCACATGGCGGCCGTGCGCGCTGAACAGCCCGGCGAACGGTGCCGGGTTGGCGCGGCGCAGCTGCGCGTACAGCGCCTGCGGGCTGACCGGCGCGGCAAACTGCGCGCTCCAGCGCCGCGACAGGTTCACCTGGAACACATCGCCGGCACGCAGGTACTCGATTACCCGGCGCACACCGTCGGTGAAACGTTGCGGCGCATCCTCGTCCACCGCCTGCGGCGGCTGCCAGCCCTGCCCGGCTTCCGGCAGCGCGGCCGAGGCCAGTGCCACCAGCGCATCCAGCAACGCCTGCTCGCCGGCCTCGGCGATGACGAAGCTGGCATCGTTGTGGTGATCGTGCAGCACCGCGGCCGGGCAGCGCAGCGCCAGCGCGGTCGGGCGGCCATCCTCGCGTGCGCGCGCCGGCAGCACCGGTTCGATCTGGCTGGCCACTTCGTAATCGAGCATCAACGCCCAGCCGCCGCGGAACGGCAGGCTGTGGCTGCCGTCATGCGGCAGGCGTTCGCGCTGCCAAGCACGGTCCAGTACCTGCAGGAAGCTGCCGGCGTGCACCGCGTCGTGCTGGTCGCGCACCTGGCCATCCGCATCCAGTCGCAGGCCATCACCCTGCGCGGCCAGCAGCAGGCTCCAGCGGCCCTGCGCGGTGCCCGAGGCAGTGGATTCCATCAGCAGCGGAAAGCGCGCCGGGTCATGCTGCTGCAGGGCCAGCAGATCGATCGGGTGCGGCAGCGGGTGGATCAGCGGTGCGTGGGTCATGGCAGCCAGTTCTGGGGTTCAGATGCACGGAAGCCGCCTTGCGGCGGCTCCGTAGAACGCGGCGTCGAGCATGGCCCGACGCTACACCTCGGTCAGACGCGCTTGAAGACCAGCGTGCCGTTGGTGCCGCCGAAGCCGAAACCATTGGACATCACCACGTCAACCTTGGCCTGGCGTGCTTCGTTGGGCACGTAGTCCAGGTCGCAGCCTTCGCCCGGCTGCTGCAGGTTGATGGTCGGCGGGATGACGTTGTCCTGCAGTGCCATCACCGAGAAGATCGCTTCCACGCCGCCGGCAGCACCCAGCAGGTGGCCGGTCATCGACTTGGTGGAGCTGACCATCATCTTGTAGGCGTGGTCGCCGAAGGCGGTCTTCATCGCCATCGTCTCGCCCAGGTCGCCCAGCGGCGTGGAGGTGCCGTGCGCGTTGAGGTAGCCCACCTGTTCCGGGGTCACGCCCGCGTCCTTCATGGCCATGGCCATGCAGCGCGCGGCGCCTTCGCCGTTCTCGCTCGGTGCGGTCATGTGGTACGCGTCGGAGCTGGCGCCGAAGCCGGCCAGTTCGCAGTAGATCTTCGCGCCACGTGCCTTGGCGTGCTCGTACTCTTCCAGGATCAGGATGCCGGCGCCGTCGCCCAGCACGAAGCCGTCACGGTCCTTGTCCCACGGGCGCGAGGCCTGTTCCGGGGCGTCATTGCGGGTACTCATGGCCTTCATCGCGCAGAAGCCGCCCACGGCGGTCGGCGACGAGCCACGTTCGGCACCACCGACCACCATCACGTCGGCGTCGCCGTACTGGATCATGCGCATCGCGGTGCCGATCGAGTGGTTCGAGGTCGCGCACGCCGACACCGCCGAGAACGACGGGCCCTTCAGGCCGGTGATGATGCTCAGCTGGCCCGGCAGCATGTTGATGATGGTCTTGGGCACGTAGAAGGGCGAGATCTTCTTGCCCTCATGGAACTCGATGGTCTGCTCTTCGATGCCGAGCAGGCCGCCGATGCCGGCGCCGACGATGGCGCCGATGCGCTCGGCATTGGCGTCGGTGATCTCAAGGCCCGAGTCGTGCAGGGCCATGAACGAGGCACCGAGGCCGTAATGGATGAACGGGTCCATCTTCTTGGCATCCTTGCCGCTGACCCGGAACTTGCCGAACAGTTCATTGTCGGCGGTGATGTCGAATCCCTTGACCTCACCGGCAATCTTGGTGGTGAACCGATCCAGATAGGCATCAGAAACGTTGGTCAGCGGACCGATGCCCGAACGACCGTGGGTGATGCCTTCCCAGCTGCTGGCCAGATCATTGCCCAACGGCGAGACGATACCCAGGCCGGTTACGACGACGCGACGCTTCATTGCTGATTCTCCTGGCCCGGCTGATTTCAACGGGCAACGCGGTTTGCTTCGGTGTGATGCCCAAACACACGGGGCCGCAACAGCGGCCCCATGGGGTGCGGTGCGCGGCGAGCGTGGCCCGCGCGCGCACTGCCGTCTGACATCAGGCCTTGACGTGGGCCTTGATGTAGTCGATGGCGGCCTGCACGGTGCTGATCTTCTCGGCTTCTTCGTCCGGGATCTCGCACTCGAATTCTTCTTCCAGGGCCATCACCAGCTCGACGGTGTCCAGCGAGTCAGCGCCCAGGTCATCGACGAACGATGCGCTGTTGGTGACTTCTTCTTCCTTGACGCCAAGCTGTTCGACGACGATTTTCTTGACGCGTTCTTCGATGGTGCTCATGGGATCTCGCTCCAGATGGAGTTGTGGTTCAAAAGTGGTCGCCATCAAGGGCGATGGCCGTGGGATAGTGTAGTGGAAACCGGCGCGGCCTTGCATTGCAGCAAAAACCTCCGCAGATCAACCACTTGCGGCGCAATCCCTGCGCCCCTTGCTTACGGCATGTACATGCCGCCGTTCACATGGAGGGTTTCGCCGGTGATGTAACCGGCAGCCGGGCTGGCCAGGAAGGCCACCGCATGGGCGATGTCTTCCGGCGATCCCAGGCGTTCGAGGGCGATGTCGTTGATCAGCGCGTTGCGCGCTTCTTCCGGCAACGCCTTGGTCATGTCGGTGTCGATGAAGCCAGGTGCGACAACATTGACGGTGACGCCGCGCGAACCGATTTCCTTGGCCAGCGATTTGCTGAAGCCGATGATGCCGGCCTTGGCCGCGGCGTAGTTGGCCTGGCCGGCATTGCCGGTCACGCCCACCACCGATGCGATGTTGATGATGCGGCCCTTGCGCGCCTTCATCATGCCGCGCATCACCGCCTTGCTGGTGCGGAACACGCTGGTCAGGTTGGTGTCGATGATTGACGCCCAGTCCTCGTCCTTCATGCGCATCAGCAGGTTGTCGCGGGTGATGCCGGCATTGTTGACCAGGATCGAGATCGGGCCGAATTCCTTGGCGATGCCATCGAGCACGCTGTCCAGCGCGGCGGCATCGGTGACGTTCAGCGCGCGGCCGTGACCACCGTGGGCGGCCAGGCGTTCGCCGATCGCGGCAGCGCCGGATTCGGTGGTGGCGGTACCGATGACGGTGGCGCCCTGGGCGGCCAGCAGATCGGCGATGGCGGCACCGATGCCACGGCTGGCGCCGGTGACCAGTGCGATTTCACCCTGCAGGGGCTTGCTCATGATGTTTTCCTCAGGCTGGGGCGACCGCCGCACCCGTGCCGCTTGCAGCGGCGACCGGCACGGTCGGCAGGAACAGGGGAATCAGGCCGACCACGCCTCGCGGGCGGCTTCGAAGTCGCCCGGAGTGGCCAGCGGACGGCCGTCGATGGCCTTGTCGATGCGCTTGACCAGGCCGGTCAGCACCTTGCCCGGGCCGCACTCGGCGATCCGGGTGACGCCACGGGCAGCCAGCGCCTGCACGCACCCGGTCCACTGTACCGGCTGGTACAGCTGCTGGACCAGCGCGGTGCGGAGGGCGTCCACGCCGTCGTGCACCTGGGCATCGACGTTCTGGATCACCGGCAGCTGCGGCGCCTGCCAGGACAGGCCGGCCATCACCTCGGCCAGGCGGTTGGCGGCTTCGCGCATCAGCGGGGTGTGCGAGGGCACGCTGACGGCCAGCTTGACCGCCTTGCGCACGCCCTTCTCGGCCAGCAGCGCCAGCGCACGGTCGACCGCGTCGGCGTCGCCACCGATCACGATCTGGCCCGGCGAATTGAAGTTGGCCGGCACCACCACCTGACTGCCCGCCGCTTCGGCGCAGACGTCCAGTACCAGCTGGTCTTCGGCGCCGAGCACGGCGGCCATGGCGCCGACGCCGGCCGGGGCGGCTTCCTGCATCAGCTGGCCGCGCAGGCGCACCAGGTGCGCGCCGTCATGCAGGCTCAGCGCGCCTGCGGCAACCAGGGCGGTGTACTCGCCCAGGCTGTGGCCGGCCAGCACCGACGGGCGCGGACCGCCCACGGCGTTCCAGGCGCGCCACACGCCGATACTTGCCGCCAGCAGGGCCGGCTGGGTGTATTCGGTACGGTTGAGCATTTCCTCCGGGCCACCCTGGGACAGCGCCCACAGGTCGACGCCGGCACCATCGGATGCCTCGGTGAAGGCTTCACGCACCTGCGGGTGCAGTTCGGCCAGCTCGGCCACCATGCCCACAGACTGCGAGCCCTGGCCGGGGAAGACAAAAGCGAGGGTGGATACGGTCACGCGGTCATCCGCTTGTTGCAATCGAAGCGGGCCATGATAAGGGCGAATCCGCTGTGTCGTCTGTACGTGCGCGTATGCAGGCGTATGGAGCGCGGCCGGGCAAGCGCAACGGGGTCAGATCCCTTTTCCGCAGGAAAAGGGATCTGCCCCCTGCCAGCCATCAGCAGAACAGCTGCAGCACGTCCAGATCGCCGTCGGCGAGGAAATCCACGCACAGCCCCACCAGCATCAGCACCCCGGCCGTACTGGCGCCGTGGGTGATGAAGATCGAATGGGCCAGCGCGCGCGCTGAACGCCCCAGCTTCATGCAGACCCGGGCCAGGCTGCGCAGGCGGCCACTGACCGCATGCACGTGCTCGCGCACCGGCGCCTGAACGTCGCCCATCGCTTCGGCCATCATCGCCTGCAGGTGCTCGGGGCGGTCGGCGTAGTACTTGGCCACGCCATAGCCGAACATCAGCCAGTCGCGGGCCTGCGCTTCGGACAGGTCCATCACTTCCAGCGGATCTTCCTCGAAGTCGATGAAGCCGACCTTCTCGCCATCCCAGGTGAGGTTGCGCGGCAAGGGCTGGCCGAAATAGGCCCCGCGCGCATGCGCCTGGGCGATGGACTGCATCGCCGCCATCACCAGCCGATCGCGGCCGGCCTCATCGGCTTCACGCAGGCAGGTATTGAACGAGCTGCCGTTGTCGCCGATCACCAGTGCAGCGTGGCCGGTGCCCAGCACGTCGGGCACGTTCACGCCCTGTGCCTGCAGTTCCCCCAGGCGCCGGGCTTCGGTTTCGCGTGCCGCATCGCCGCCGCGATGCGGTGGCGGGCGCAGCGCATCCAGATGGAAACGGCGCGCAACAAAATTGAGCAGGCCCAGGGCCATTGCCCGGCTTCCCTTGCCGTACTGCTTCAGCCAGGCACGTTGCCCTTCGATGACGATGGGCTCAACCATGACAGGTCCTCCTTAAACGCGTTACGGCCCCGGAGGGGCCGTAACGACAAGACTTCACATTGTCGTAACTTGCACTATCAATAGCGCAGCAGGGCCGAACCCCACGTGAAGCCGCCGCCGAAGGCCTCCAGCAGCAGCAGCTGGCCACGCTCGACCTTGCCCGAACGCACCGCGGCGTCCAGCGCCAGCGGCACCGAGCCGGAGGAGGTGTTGCCGTGCTTGTCGACGGTCACCACGACCTGGTCCATCGACATCTCCAGGCGCTTGGCGGTGGCTTCGATGATGCGCAGGTTGGCCTGGTGCGGGATCAGCCAGTCCAGGTCGGACTTGTCCAGGCCGTTGGCAGCCAGGGTCTCGTCCACGACCGAGTCCAGCGCCTTGACGGCATACTTGAACACGTCGTTGCCCTTCATGTTGATGGTGCCACCGCCGTTGGCGCCGTCCTTGAAGCCGGTCGAAACGCCGACCGGGTTCCACAGCAGTTCCTTCTTGCTGCCATCGGCATGCAGGTGGGTGCTGAGGATGCCGGTCTCTTCGTCGGCCTTCAGCACGACAGCGCCGGCGCCATCACCGAACAGCACGCAGGTGGTGCGATCGTTCCAGTCGACCATGCGGGTCAGCGTTTCGGTGCCGATCACCAGCACATGCTTGCAGTCGCCGGAGCGGATGAACTTGTCGGCCACGCCCAGCGCGAACACGAAGCCGGAACAGGCCGCGTTCACGTCGAAGGCAGGGCACCCCGCCACACCGAGCTTGGCCTGGACCAGGCACGCGGTGGACGGAAAAATGAGGTCAGGCGTGGTCGTACCGACCACGATCATGTCGAGCTGCGAGGCATCGATGCCTGCGGCTTCCAGCGCGCGCAGGGCGGCGTTGTAGCCGAGGTCGCTGGTGGTTTCGCCTTCGGCCGCGATGTGCCGTTCACGAATGCCGGTGCGCGACTGGATCCACTCGTCCGAGGTTTCGACCATTTTTTCCAGGTCGGCGTTGGTCAGGACTTTTTCCGGCAAATAGCTGCCCGTGCCCGCGATCCTCGAGTAGATCCGCTTGCTCATCATGTTTCCTGTTGCGCGGGCCGCCGATCACCGGCACGCCCGGGAAAGAAGGCAAAGGCCGCTGCCCGGAGGCAGCGGCCTTCCCGGCACATCAATCTTCTTCGACGGCCGAGGTCTTGGTCTGGATGACCTTCTTGCCGCGGTAGAAACCATCGGCAGTGATGTGGTGACGCAGATGCACTTCGCCGGTGGTCGGGTCGGTCGACAGCTGCTTGGCGCTCAGGGCGTCATGCGAACGGCGCTGGCCGCGGCGGGACGGGGTAACACGGGATTTCTGCACAGCCATGGGATTGCTCCAAACTCGGTTCGTTTTGCTTCGTCGTATCGTCGCGCAGGACGCCAGCGCCCAGCACACTTTCGCTTTCGCCGCAGCCGCCGACGACAATCCGGCTGCTATTGTTTCTTCAGTGCCGCCAACGCCGCGAACGGGTTGGCCTTCTTCGTTTCTTCTTCGCTCGGTGCCCAGTCCTTGTCGACTGCTTCACCGTCGGGCGACAGCGGCACCACAGGCACCGCCAGCACCAGCTCGTCCTCGACCAGGTCCAGCGGACGCAGCTGGCCGTCTTCCGGCACCAGCAACGCCTCGTATTCCTCCGGCAGGGACGATTCCTCGTCCTCGTCGCGGATCAGGCCAAGCCTCTGGGTCACCTTCACCGGCAACAGGAATCGCTGCATGCTGCGCTGACAGGTCAGCGGCAACGCGGTGTCGATGGTCAGTTCCACATAGGATACCCGCAAGACGTCGTCGCGACCGAATTCAAGCGAGTAGACACACTCGCCGTCGGTATCTGCGACCAACCCTTGCAGGCGGGTCAATTCAGCCAGGGGCACCTGACCGTCGAAGCGCCTTCGCGCTACAACCATCCGCCAGGCATCCAGCGTTTCGGGCACGTTCGCGGACATAAGCCGCTGAATACTAAGGATCGCGGTGTCTGCTGTCAAATGCCTGCCCTGCAGGACTTGCCGCGGGCGGCGCAGGCGGGCCAGACTGCCGCGCCCTGCCCCGGTATTGTCACATGCCACTGGTCCTGGCCTCCACCTCCCGCTACCGCCGCGAACTGCTGCAACGGCTGGGCCTGCCCTTCGACTGCGCACGCCCGGACGTGGATGAAACCCCGTTGAACGGCGAAGCTCCGCTGGCGCTGGCCACGCGCCTGGCGGCCGCCAAGACCGCCGATGTGGCCGCCCACCATCCGGGCGCCTGGGTGATCGGCTCGGACCAGGTGGCCGACCTGAACGGCCAGCCGCTGGGCAAGCCGGGCACGGCCGAGGCCGCCTGTGCGCAGCTGGCGGCGATGTCCGGGCAAACCGTGCGCTTTCACACGGCAATCAGTCTCAGGCGCGATGGAGAATCCTTCGCCGCAGTGGATCTGACCGAAGTACGCTTCCGCGCGCTGGACCCGCTGGAGATCGCCCGCTATGTCGCCGCCGAGCAACCACTGGACTGCGCCGGCAGCTTCAAGTGCGAGGGCCTGGGCATCAGCCTGTTCGAGGCGATCGACAACCGCGACCCGACCGCGCTGGTCGGCCTGCCGCTGATCGCGCTGTGCAGGCTGCTGCGCAGGGCCGGATTCGCGGTGCCGTGAACGGTAGAGCCGAGCATCGGCACGGCTCGACAGGACCAGAGGACCTCAGCGCACCTCGAACGGCTGCTCCTGCCACGCCTCCACGCTGCCATCGCGCCCGTACAGGCGCAGGCCGAGCCAATGCCGCCCCGGTGCCAGCGTGGCGGTATCCAGCGAGGCATCAAAGCCCACCGACGGATGCTGCGGGTCGGTACTGCCCGGCCAGGCGGGGCGGACGTCGAACACGCGCCCGTAGCGCGCATCACCGATCGGGCGGCCGTCAACCAGCACTTCGACGCGTGCCAGGCCGACGCCATCCTTGAAGGCCCAGCCCTTGATCGCCAGCGTTCCGGAAACCGCCTGACCATTGGACGGCGCATCCAGCCACGCCATCGCCGGCGTCACGCACGGCCCCGGGGCACGCTGCGCCGGCAACCGGAACAACAGGAACCGCTGGAAACCATGGTCGCTGCTGACCACGCGCGGCGCGGGCAACGGTCCGACCTGCTCGCAGATGGTGTGATAGCGCGCCAGCAGATCGCGGTAGCGCTGGTCGCTGGGTGACAGCACCAGCAACATCGGCGTATTGCGCGGGCCTTCGTGCAGCAGGTTCCACTGCGCCAGCTGTGCGGTTCGCCCATGCTTGTCATTGAGCGGATGCGGCAACACCTGGATATCACCGTCACCCAGCTGGAAGCCCAGTTCGGCACCGACCTTGAAGTTGCCCGCCAGGACACGCGTGCCGGGCGGCATCTGGCGCAGCTCGTCGCGCACCGCCACGGCCAGCGGTTGCCAGCCGGCGAAGTTGCGCGGGTAGTACTTGCTGCCCGCCATCTGCTCGCGCAGCGCCGGCGTGGACGCCATCAGGTAGTAGCCGAAGGCCAGCACGGTACCCGCCGCCGCCAGCCACCAGCCGGTACGGCGCAGCCAGCGCGGCCAGCCATTGAGCACCACAGGCACCGCCACCAGCAGTGCCAGGTAGCCCGGCAGCGGCCAGTGGAAACTGATGCGTTCGACATCGGTGAAGAAACCCAGCAGGAAAATGCCCGCCGTCGATACACCGCCCACCAGGCCGAAGTAGCGCCACTGCACCCGCGCGCCGCCGCCGCTGCGGGTGCCGGCCAGCGCGACCTTCCACATCGCGATGCACAGGATCGGCGTGACCAGCATCGGCTGGATCACCAGGAACCACAGTCCCTCCCACTCGAACGCCCACGGGTGGCGCTCCACCACCTGGAACTTCAGGCCGGCATCATGGTTGTCCGCGTTCCAGGCCAGCAGCGGCAGCCAGGCCAGCACACCCACCGCCAGCGCCACCCATACGCGCGGATCGGCCAGCATGCGACGCCCCTGCGGCAACGCCAGCAGCGCGATGAACCCGACGCCGATGACACCGATGAAGCGGTAGTGGCTGAGCGCACCGATCAGCAGGCCCAGCGCCAGCTTCATCGCCGATGATGCATCCACGCTGTGCAGCAGGCGTGCGCCGGCGTGCAGGCAGATCACTGCGGCCAGCGCCATGGGCACGTCCGGCACCGCCAGCAGGCCCAGCGTGGCCGACAGCGGCATCAGCAGGGTCAGGCTGCCCGCCTGCCACCCGGCAACGTTGCCGAACCAGCGTGTGGCGATGCGCACCACCAGCAACGGCAACAGCGCACCGATGGCCAGGAACGGCAATCGCAATGCGAGTACGTGATGACCGCCGATCTCCACACCCAGGCGTGCCAGCCAGGCGGTCAGCCCCGGCAGATCGGAATAGGCAGCGGCCAGATGCTGGCCTTCCTGCCAGTAGAACGCTTCGTCGACGAACAGCGGCAGGCGCGCAGCCACCACCAGCTTGGCCGCTGTGACCAGCGTCCACAACCAGAGAAATATCGTCCGCGCGCGCTGTTCGCCTTGCATTGCTCTATGGATAATCGAATGGATTCCAGACCTGAGACGATCATGCCAGCCTCGTCCCCCAATCCCAGCATGCTAACCGATCAACTGCGCCAGGCCCTGCGGGAGGCACAGGATCAGGTGAACGCACTGGTGCTGGGCAAGGTGCCGGAAGTCAGGCTGGCCTTTGTCGCCCTGCTTTCCGGCGGCCACCTGCTCATCGAGGATCTGCCTGGCCTGGGCAAGACCACGCTCGCGCATGCGCTGGCCAGCAGCCTCGGCCTCAGCTTCCAGCGCGTGCAGTTCACCTCCGACCTGTTGCCGGCCGATGTGCTTGGCGTATCGGTGTACGAGGCCGGCAGCCGCCAGTTCCAGTTCCATCCCGGCCCGGTGTTCACCAACGTGCTGCTGGCCGATGAAATCAACCGCGCACCGCCGCGCACGCAGAGCGCGTTGCTGGAGGCGATGGCCGAGCAGCAGGTCACCCTGGACGGACAGACGCATCCGCTGCCCGATCCGTTCTTCGTCATCGCCACGCAGAACCCGGTCGACCTGTCCGGCACCTTCCCGTTGCCGGATTCGCAGCTGGACCGTTTCCTGCTGCGCCTGGCAATGGGCTACCCGAGCGCGCAGGCCGAGCGCGAACTGCTGCGTGGCAGCGATCGCCGCGACCTGATCGCGCGCGCGGTGCCGAAGCTGGACGACACCCAGGTGCGTGCGTTGCGTGAAGCGGTTGGCCAGGTGCACGCCAGCGACGCGCTGGTCGACTACGTGCAGGCGCTGCTGACCCGCAGCCGCCAGCATGCCGGGGTCCGCGTGGGCCTGTCGCCGCGTGCCGGGCTGGCCCTGCTGCGCGCCGCCAGGGCGCACGCGCTGCTGCTCGGCCGCGGGCACGTGGTTCCCGAGGACGTGCAGACCCTGTTCGTGGCGGTGGCCGGCCATCGCCTGGTGGCCGAGGCCGAATCCAGTTCCGGGCCGGCACTGGCGCGCGCGATCCTGCAGACCGTCGCGGTGGACTGAAGGTGGCCACTCGCTGGGCACGCATGCAGCTGCTGGCACGCCCACGCAGGCCCGAAGCCCTGCCGCAGCGACTGGATCGCCATCGCATCTATGTACTGCCGACGCGCTTCGGCCTGTTCGTAGCCACCCTGCTGTCAGCGATGTTGCTGGGCGCACTGAACTACAACAACAACCCGGCCCTGCTGCTGGCGCTGCTGTTGGCCGCAGCGGCGATCGCCAGCGCCATCGCCGCGCACCTGCAGCTGTCCGGCCTGCAGATCGATGCAATCTCCGCCGAACCGGTACCGGCCGGGCAGCCGCTGCGCCTGCGCGTGGACCTTTCGCTGCGCGACCCGCGCGCGCGCCATGGGCTGCACCTGCAGCTGGCGGGAAGCGAGGCCTGGGTCGCGCTGCCGGCGCAGGGTCGCGGCGAAGTGGAGCTGGATGTCCCCAGCGAGCGCCGCGGCTGGCTGGAACTGCCCCGCATCCGCCTGTCCAGTACGCAACCGCTGGGGCTGGTGCGCGCGTGGTCGTGGGTGTGGCCGGAACAGCCGCTGCTGGTTTACCCGCTGGCCGAGGCCCAGGCACCGCCCCTCCCGGAAAGTGGCAGCGATCCCCTGCACACCCGCGCCCACGCCACGGGCGAAGAGCTGCATCAGCTGCGCCCCTATCGTGCCGGCGACGCCCCGCGCAGCATTGCCTGGAAGCACTCGGCACGCCGTGACAGCCTGCTGGTGCGCGAGTACGAGAAGCCGATCGGCATCGAAGTGGTACTGGACTGGCGCACGCTGGCGCCGCTGGCGCATGAGGCGCGCATCGCGCGGCTGGCACGCTGGGTCGACATGGCCGAGCGCGAGGGCCGGCGCTACACACTGCTGCTTCCGGCGCATCCGCCATTGGGTCCCGGCCAAGGCGCCAGCCACCACCACCTGTGCCTGCGCGCGCTGGCGTTGATGCCCCATGACTGAGCCCGCCGTCCTGCTTGATCGCAACGCCCGCAGCTGGACCCTGGCCAGCGCTGCGCTCGCGCTGTTGCCGCTGCTGCTGCAGCTGCCACCGGTGCTCGCCCTGGTGATCGCGATCGCCGCCGTACTGACCGCGGCACTCGCGTGGCGGCGGGTGCTGCCGATGCCGGTGCGCCTGCTGCTGGTACTGGCCATGCTGGCAACGATCGTCTGGCAGATGGGCATGGTGCGGCCGGGGCGTGACACCGGCTGTGCGCTGCTGGCGGCGATGCTGGCGATCAAATCCAGCGAACTGCGCAACCTGCGCGATGCACGCAGCCTGCTGGGGTTCGCACTGTTCTCGCCGTTCGCGGCCTTCCTGCTCGACCAGGGGCCGCTGACCACGGGGCTGGCGGCGCTGGCCGCCGTTGTCGCGCTGTTGGCCCTGCAGCGCCTGGCCCAGGACGAAGGCCGCAGCCCACGCCAGCCACTGCGTGGACAACTGCGTGGTGTCGGCCGCTTGCTGGGCATCGGCCTGCCGCTGGCACTGGCCTGCTTCTGGCTGTTCCCGCGCTTGTCCACGCCGTTGTGGGGCGTGCCCGAACGGGCGGTGGGCACGCCGGGCCTGGCCGACAGCATGGCACCGGACCAGTGGCTGGACCTGATGGCCGACGACACCCCGGCGCTGCGCGTGCAGTTCTTCGGCGCGGTACCCGAGCCCGCGCAGCGCTATTGGCGCGGCCCGGTGCTGACCTCCTTCGATGGCCACCGCTGGAGCCGCGACCACGCCGCGGCCCGGCGGTCCGCTCCCGTGGTCCAGGCGGCGGCACCGGGATGGGACTACCAGATCGACTACGAGCCTACCGACCGTCGCCTGCTGGTGGCACTGGACCTGCCCAGCCGCGCACCGGAGGGCAGCAGCTTCGATGCCGACATGAGCCTGCGCAGCGACCGCACGCTGTCCGCGCTCAGCCGCTGGCGGCTGCATTCGGCGCCACCGCAACGGTTCGACACCGATCTTTCGCCCTATCTGCGCCGCGCCGCGTTGCAGCTTCCGCCGGGCTTCAATCCACGTACCGCCCAGCTCGCACGGCAATGGCGGCAGGAGGCTGGCAACGATGACGAGGCCATCGTCCGTCGCGCGCTGCAGTGGATCACCCGCGATTTCTCCTACACGCTCGATGCCCCGGTGGCCGGGCGCGATCCGGTCGACGATTTCCTGTTCAACTACAAGGCCGGCTTCTGCCAGCACTTCAGCTCGGCCTTCGTGGTGCTGATGCGCAACGCCGGCATTCCGGCCCGGGTGGTGACCGGCTTCGCCGGCGGCACCCGCAACCGCATCGGCGACTACTGGGTGGTGAGGCGCATGGATGCCCACGCCTGGGCCGAAGTCTGGCTGCCACAACGCGGCTGGGTCCGGGTCGACCCGACCGCGGCCGTGGCGCCGGAGCGCATCCTGGACACGCTGGACGACCGCCTGCAGGCCGGTACCGATACCCCGCTGCAGCAGCGCTGGCTGCAGCTGGGGCAGATGGGCGACTGGCTGCGCCGCGGCTGGAACGACCTGGTGCTGTCCTTCGACGCGCGCCGCCAGCAGCAGCTGCTCAAGCCATTCGGGCTGGATGACCTCGGGCCGGCGCAGCTGGTGGCTGGCCTGGTGGTGGCCGCGCTGCTGGCGCTGGCGTGGATGGCCTGGCTGCTGGCCCGCGGCGAGCGCGAACGCGACCCGCTGCTGCGCGCCTGGCACCGGCTGGGTCGGCGGTATGCGCGCCTCGGGCTGGCTCGCGAGCCCTGCGAGACCGCGCGGGACTGGGCACGGCGGGTGCACGCCCGGCACCCCGATCCGGCCCTGCTCGCGCTCAGCCAGCGTTTCGCCGACGCGCGCTACGCTGGAACTTGCACCGACCTCGCTTCATTATTGCGGGACCTGCGCAGGCATCGCCCGACTTCCGGAGCCTCCCCATGAACACCAAGTTCCTCCTCACCGCTGTGGCCACGCTGGCCCTGTCGGCCTGCGCCACGGCCCCCAAGCCGCTGCAGGGACAGTTCAGCCTGGTTTCCCCGCGCGACTCGGTCGCCACCCAGCAGGTCGGCACGCCGGTCCGATGGGGCGGCCGCATCATCGAAACCAAGCCCGGCCAGGGCGAGACCTGCTTCCAGATGATCTCGCGCCCGCTCAACGCCAGTGGCCGCCCGAACACCACCTCGTCCGACGCCAGCGATGGCCGCTTCATTGCCTGCCGCGCCGGTTTCTACGACCCGGCCGTGTTTGAAGCCGGCCGCGACGTGACCTTCATCGGCAAGATCGACGGCTACCAGAACACCCGCATCGGCGAGTACGACTATCGCCTGCCGAAGCTGTCGGCCGATGTGATCTACCTGTGGCCGGAACAGCGCCAGGTCGATGTGGTGCCCTACCCTTACGGCCCGTGGGGCCCGGGCCCGTATGGCCCGTACTGGGGCGGCTATGGCCGCTGGGGCTGGTGGTGATCTGATCGCCAACGGCCACGCGTGATCGGAAAAGGCCGCCTTCGGGCGGCTTTTTTTCATCCGTGCATGGCGTGGCTCTGGTGCGGGGCAAGGGCGGAGGCCGGGCGCATCAGCGCCCCGGCGCGCCGAAATGGCCCAGCGGGGCACCCGCCAACAGGTGCATGTGGATGTGGAACACGGTCTGCCCGGCATGCTCGCGGCAGTTCATCACGATGCGGTAGCCGTCCTGCGCGAACCCTTCGCGGCGCGCATATTCGGCGGCAGCCAGGGCAAGCTTGCCGATCAGGTGCGCCTGCGATGGCTGCAGGTCGTCCAGGGTCGGGATGATCTCGTTCTTCGGAATGAACAGGACGTGCACCGGCGCCTGCGGTGCGATGTCCTTGAAACCGAGCACCTCGTCATCCTCATAGACGATGGTGGCCGGGATCTCGCGACGGATGATCTTGCTGAAGAGGGTTTCGTTGCTCATGGTCGGCCTCGGCGGGAGTGTCTTCCGCATTGTAGGCCGGTCGCGCCGGTCGCTGCCCGGCGCCTGCTCAATCGCGGAATTCGCTGCGCGTTCCGAACGCGTGCGACAGCGTGCCGCGGTCAACGTATTCAAGCTCGCCGCCCAGCGGCAGGCCCTGTGCCAGCCGGCTGGGCTGCACCTTGCGCGCGCGCGCCAGCTGCGCAAGGTAGTGCGCGGTGGCTTCGCCTTCGACGGTGGCACTGGTGGCGATGATCAGCTCCTGCACCTCACCTTCGGCCAGCCGTTGTTCCAGCTGCTCCAGGCCCAGCTCGCGCGGGCCGACGCCATCGAGCGGCGACAGCCGGCCCTGCAGCACGAAGTAGACACCGCGGAAGCCGGTGGCGTTTTCGATGGCCAGGCGGTCGGCCGGCGATTCGACCACGCACAGCTGGCTGCGCTCGCGGCTGCTGTTGGCGCAGGTCGGGCACAGCTCGGTTTCGCTGAAGTCGCGGCACTGCGCGCAGTGGCCGATGCGCTCCACCGCCAGGGCCAGCGTCTCGGCCAGGCGCTGGCCACCTTCGCGCTCGCGTTCGAGCAGGTGGTAGGCCATGCGCTGTGCGGTCTTCTGGCCTACGCCAGGCAGCACCCGCAGCGCGTCGATCAATTGTTCAAGCAGGGGTGCGGACACGGCGGCGTGCTTTCATGGCGTCGAGCAAGCTCGACGGCTACAGATTCCGTGGCACCCGCTTGCACGGGTGCCACACTGGCAATCAGAACGGCAGCTTCATGCCCGGCGGCAGCTGCATGCCGGCGGTGGCCGAACCCATCTTCGACTTCGACTCGGCGTCGATCTTGTTCGAGGCATCGTTGAAGGCGGCGGCGATCAGGTCTTCCAGCATCTCCGGGTCGCTGGTCAGCGACGGGTCGATGCGCACCTTGCGGCATTCCTTGGCACCGGTCAGGGTCACGCTGACCATGCCGCCGCCGGCGCTGCCGGTCACTTCGATCCGGGCGATTTCTTCCTGGGCCTTCTGCAGGTTTTCCTGCATCTTCTGGGCCTGCTGCATCAGTTGGGCGATGTTTCCGCGCATGGTGTCTTACTCGTCAAAAGAACGGATGGAATCGGAAACAACCCGCGCGCCGTGCTGTTGGATCAGCACCTGCACTTCCGGGTCGTCCATGAAAACGGCCTCTGCCACCTGCTGCCGCTCGCCACGCTGGCGGTCGGCCCGCTGATGCAGGGTCTCGGCCGGAACGTGTTCGGTTTCCACGGTCTCGACCACGATCTTCGGCGCCTGGCCGAGGGCCTTCTGCAGCATCTCGCCGAGGGCAGCCAGCGCGCGCTCCGAGCGCAGGTATTCAAATCCGGGCGAAAGGCCCAGTTTCAAGGTCCCGTGCTGGCAGCTGATGAACGCGGCGTTGGCAGCCAGCTGCCGCGAGGGGCCGCTGAGGCCACTGGTGGCCACCAGGTCCAGCCAGTCTTCGGCAGTGGCCAGCTCGCTGACACCGTCCGGCGGCGCGACATCACGCACCGGGGCCGGTTCGACCGGCGCAATGGCAATGCCTTCGGCGCGGAACGGACGCTCCGGCCGCGCAGGCTCGCCAGCGACTGCGGCGGGAGCCGGAGGCTCATGCCAGGGCGCGACCATGGCGGCGTCCGGGCCCGCCATCTCTGCGGCCAGCGCCTCATCACGCGCCTCCGCGTCCTGGGTGGCCCACGGTGGCAGGTCGTCGCTTGCCGCCTCCGCCTTCACTGGCGGCGGCGACTCGGGTTCCTCCACCGGAACCGGCTCGGGCTCAGGCGTCGGATCCGGCTCCGGCTGCGGGGCCGGCTCCGGTTCGGGATCAGGTTCGCGCGGAACGGCCTGTACCGGAGCGGCCACCTGCGCCGCCACGGCCGGGCTGGCCGAAGCAGCGGCAGCGGCCGGCGTCGCTTCGTGGCTACCGGCACCGCCGCCGCCACCGGCAGCGTTGCCACCTGCCGTGCCGCCCGCCGCACCGTCGATCGCCTTCGGCACCGGCGGTACCGCTGCGGCCGGACGGAACGCCAGCATGCGCAGCACCGCCATCTCGAAGCCCGCGCGCGGGCTCGGTGCCAGCGGCAGGTCGCGACGGCCGTTCAGGGCCATCTGGTACCAGAGCTGCACCACTTCCGGGCGCAGGCGCTCGGCGAATGCCGCCACATCCAGGCCTTCCGCAACAGCGGCGCCCGGCACCAGCTGCTGCACCTGGATGCGGTGCAGCCCTTCGGCCAGCGCTTCCAGCACGCCACTCCAGTCCGGCGAGAACTCGGCCAGCGCCGCGACCACCTGCAGCAGCCGCGGGCCATCGCCGGCGGCCAGCGCATCCAGCATCGCCGCCACCTGGGTGCGGTCCACGGTGCCCAGCATGGTGCGCACCACGTCCTCGCGCAGCGCGCCGCCGGCATAGGCGATCGCCTGGTCCAGCAGCGACAGGCCATCGCGCAGGCTGCCGTCAGCGGCCTTGGCCAGCTGCACGATGGCACTGCCGTCGGCCTCGATCGCTTCGGCCGCCAGGATGCGGGTCATCTGGCCCTGGATCTGGTCTTCATCCAGGCGCTTGAGGTTGAACTGCAGGCAGCGGCTGAGCACGGTGACCGGCAGCTTCTGCGGATCGGTGGTGGCCAGCAGGAACTTGACGTGCTCCGGTGGCTCTTCCAGCGTCTTCAGCAGCGCGTTGAACGCCGCCTTGGACAGCATGTGCACTTCGTCGATCAGGTAGACCTTGTACTTGCCGCGCGAGGGCATGTACTGCGCGTTCTCGATCACCTCGCGCACGTCGTCCACGCCGGTGTTGGACGCGGCGTCGATTTCCAGCAGGTCGATGTAGCGGCCGGCGTCGATGTCCAGGCAGGCTGCACACTGGCCGCAGGGGTCGGCGCTGGTGCCCTGCTCGCAGTTCAGCGACTTGGCGAAGATGCGCGCGATGGTGGTCTTGCCCACGCCGCGGGTGCCGGTGAACAGGAACGCGTGGTGGACCCGGCCGCTGTCCAGCGCATTGCTGAGCGCACGGACCACGTGTTCCTGGCCCACCAGCTCGGCAAAACGCTTCGGACGCCACTTGCGGGCAAGGACGAGATAGGACATCAGGCCACCGTTTTCCATCGGATGTTCCATTGTGCCATGCCTGTCCAGCCCCCTCGCCAACATCGCCCCCGGAGGTGTTGCCTGGCCAGGGTGCTTGTGTCCGGCCGCGCCGCCCGCTAGAATCTGCGCCCCTGCTGAGGCGTTTGCCGATGGCAGGATCCGGAGAGGTGTCCGAGTGGTTGAAGGAGCACGCCTGGAAAGTGTGTAAGCGTCTAAACCGCGCTTCGGGGGTTCGAATCCCCCTCTCTCCGCCAGATAAATGAAGAAGCCGCCCCTTGGGCGGCTTTTTTATTGGGCTGGCGGGAAGCGCCGCAGGTACTACCGGACTGAACAGGCCCTGCCGCCGTGGCCGGTCCAACGGCCCGCCCGCCGACGCCGCGCGATCCGCCGCGAGTCATCTGCGCCGGAGCAGTCCGCGCACGCAGGCGCCGACGAACGCCAGCCCCAGCAGCACCCACACGACCGTCATTCCCCACAGCGCACCGAACGTATCCAGGACCGGCTCCAGCCGCGGTTGCGCCGGGTCGTACAGCACGCGTACCGGCTGCCCGGGCTCATAGCCGAAGATCATGCCGCCCTGCGGGTACGAGACGCGTTGGCCGGTCGCGGTGGTGAACGCGACCTGCGGATGCGATCCGCCGGCGTTCAGGCGCTCGACCTGGCCATCAACGGCCTGCGCGACTTGCAGGAACTCAAGGCGATGCGTCACCTCGAAGGCGGCCACGGCAAGGATCAACAGACCCACCGTGCCAAACAGCAGGCCGCGCATGATCGGGGCAGGCCGGAAAAAAGAAGGTTCGGGCATCGCTGGGCAGCTCCGTTGCAGGCGGGAACACGAATGGGGCCGGCGGATCCTGCCGCGCGGTCAGTCCCACGTGTCGACAGCATAGCCCAGAAGCCATCGCGCCCCACTGCACGCCATCGCGACCGGATGCGCCTCGCCATTGCCCGCCACCGACGCACCCGCCTGGTAAAGGCGCCTGCGTTCCGCACGGTCATTCGAGCGGGGAGACGTCAGCTGTAAAAGGATCGGCATCGCTCCATGTACCCTGGAACGCTTCGCCCCCTCCCAACGCCTGGACGGTTGAAATGCAGCCGGGCAATTCCATGGCCTTTCCCATGAACCTCCGCCTCTACCGCCGCGCAGATGCCCGCGCCTGCCTGTCGATGTTCGACAGCAACGTGCCCACCTACTTCGCGCCCGAAGAGCGCAGCGACTTTGAACGCTTCCTGCGCGAACAGGCCGTGGACTGCGCATTCCAGGTCATCGAGCGCGACGGCAGCATCGTGGCCTGTGGCGGCCTGTCGCGACGCGGCGACAGCAGTGCCGGCTTCTGCTGGGGCATGGTGCAGCGCGCGCTGCACCGGCAGGGACTGGGCCGCGAACTGGCGCTGGCTCGCCTGCGCCAGGCCGAAGCGGATCCCTCGATCAAGCGCATCACGCTCAGCACCAGCCAGCACACCCAGGGCTTCTATGCTGGCCTGGGCTTCCAGGTGACGCGGATCGTGTCCAATGGCCACGGCGCCGGGATCGACGCCGTGGAGATGGAGCGGAGGGTCTAGCCCTCCGCCCGCTCTGGATCCACGCGAGCCTGGATCCAACGTCGCCGCGCTTTCCTCAGAAGCCCACGCGCAGGTTGATCTGCCCACCCACATCGCGGCGGCCGTCGCCATGCTGGCCCTGTACGAACATCGACAGCTGGCTGTTGCGGCCAAGGCCGACCGCCACGCCAAGCTGGCTGACCAGCGCATTGCGTGCCATCACCGCACTGTAGACATCGAAGGCATTGCCGCCCACCGCGAAGCGGTTGCGGCTGGCCACATCGGTGTCACCCGAGGCGTGCTGCCAGCCGAGGCCGACGGTCAGCTGCGCCGGGAAGCGCTCGCCGCTGCCCACGTCCCAACGGCCGCGCACGCCCACCGTGCTGACATTGAGCGTGTCCTTGCCGCCTTCCAGCACCAGTGCGGCGCTGCCGCCCTGCTCCACGGCACGATCACTGTCGACCCAGTGCCGGGTGAACTGCACATACGGCTGCAGTTGGGTCCTGCCATGGGTCCAGGTCCAGCTGCCCTCCACCTGCGCAATGGTCACGTCCGAATCCTGCCTGCTGTACAGGGTCTGGGCCAGCAGCGGCACCTCACGCGTGGTACGGGTGCGGTAGTCACCGCGCGACACGCTGCCACCGACCGCGAAGCCGTTGTTCCATTGTCCCTGCGCGTACAGGCCGAACGTGTTGCCACGCAGGCGGGACCGCGCGCTGCGATCGTACAGGCGGGTATCCAGGCGCTCATTGCCGGCCGCCGCACCCAGCACCACGTGCTCGCCCAGCTGCCAATCCACACCCGCCATCACCGCATTGCGGTTGGAGCGGATGTCGGCACCGTTGCCGTCACCGTCCTGGCGGAACACCTTGCCGCTGCCGGCCAGCCAGGCCGAAGCGCGCTCGCCCCGCACGGTCGGCAGTTCGCTGCCCAGGCGCTGGCGGATGCCCTCCTCCAGGTAGTTGTCATACAGCAGCACCGCGCGGCTGGCCGCATGCACTTCGCCTGACAGCTGGTCGAAGGCGCTGCGCGCAGTGGCCGCGTCGTAGAGCAGCACCGTGTTGTACAGGCCCAGCGCCGGGCCACTCTGCGGCAGGCTGTCCAGCGCTGCGGCAGTGTTGTACTGGTTGCGCGTCGTCGCTGCGGTGGTGAATGCCGCAGTCTGCGCCACGTCGATCTGCAGGTTGGCGGTGTTGGCCGTATAGACCGGCGTGATCGTCAGGAAGGCCGACGGCGAGGTTGCCGCAGCGAACTGCCCGCTCACGCCACCCCCGGCATTGACCACCGTGTACTGCTGGCCCTGCTGGTAGCTGGTGCTCGGCGAGATGGTGTTCACCCGCACCGTACTGCCACCCACATTGGCACTGCCGCCCACCTTCACCGTGTCGCTGCCGGTGGCCCCCAGATCGATGCCCAGCGTGCTGCCCGGCGACAGCGTCAGGTTGCCGCCGACGGTGATCGTTCCGGTGCCATTGCCGGCACCGCCGCCATTGCCCGGGCCATTGCCCGGCGACAGCACGCCACCGCTGGATACGGTCACGCCACCGCCGGTACCGCCGATGGTGCCGGTGCCGGAGAGCGTGGTGCCACTGCCGATGGTCCACTGGCCGCCGATGTTGCCGGTGACGTTCAGGCCACCGCCGGTGACCTGGCCCGTGCCGCTGAAGCCAGCACTGTTGCCGCCCAGATTCAGGCTGCCCGGGCCGGCCTGCACGATGCTGCCGCCACCACTGATGCTGCCGCCGAGCGTGGTGGTGCCACCGGTGTTGATCACCAGGCCACCGTTGTTGGTGATGTTGCCGGTGATCGCGCCGCTGGCGCCACCGTTGCCGACCTGCACGGTGCCGCCGGCATTGATGGTGGTACCGCCGGTGTAGGCGTTGTTGCCGGTCAGGACCAGGGTGCCGGCACCTGCCTGGGTCAGGCCACCGCTGCCGCTGATCGTGCCGCCCACCGTGGTGTTGCCGCCGACGTTGAACACCAGGCTGCCGTTGTTGGCAACGTTGCCGGTGACCGCACCGCTCGCGCCACCGTTGCCGACCTGCAGCGTGCCGCCGGTGTTGATGGTGGTGCCACCGGTATAGGTGTTGTTGCCGGTCAGGACCACGGTGCCGGTGCCGGCCTGGGTCAGGCCGCCGCTGCCGCTGATGGCGCCGCCGACGGTGGTGTTGCCACCCACGTTGAACACCAGGCTGCCGTTGTTGACGACACTGCCGCCGATCGCACCGGTCGCACCGCCATTGCCGACCTGCAGGGTGCCACCGGCATTGATGGTGGTCGGGCCGGTATAGGTGTTGTTGCCGGTCAGGGTCAGCGTGCCGCTGCCGGCCTGGGTCAGCCCGCCACTGCCGCTGATGGTGCCGCCCAGCGTGGTGTTGCCGGCCACGTTGGAGAGCAGCGTGCCGTTGTTGGTGACATCACCGACGATCGAGCCCGTCGCACCGCCATTGCCCAGCTGCAGCGTACCGCCGGCGTTGATGATGGTGCCGCCGGTGTAGGTGTTGGTTCCGGTCAGCAGCAGCGTGCCGCTGCCGGCCTGGGTCAGGCCGCCGCTGCCACTGAGGGTGCCGCCCAGCGCGGTGTTGCCGGCCACGTTGGAAATCAACGCGCCATTGTTGGTGATATCGCCGGCGATGGCACCGGTCGCGCCGCCGTTGCCCACCTGCAGCGTGCCGCCGGCATTGATGGTGGTCCCGCCGGTGTAGGTGTTGTTGCCCACCAGGGTCAGCACACCGCTGCCGGCCTGGGTCAGGCCACCACTGCCGCTGATCGCGCCGCCGACCGTGGTGTTGCCGCCGACGTTGAACACCAGGCTGCCGTTGTTGGCAACGTTGCCGGTGATCGCGCCGGTCGCACCGCCATTGCCCACCTGCAGGGTGCCACCGGCATTGATGGTGGTGCCGCCGGTATAGGTGTTGTTGCCGGCCAGGGTCAGCGTGCCGCTGCCGGCCTGGGTCAGGCCACCACTGCCGCTGATGGTGCCACCGAGCGTGGTGTTGCCGGCCACGTTGGACACCAGCGCACCGTTGTTGGTGATATCGCCAACGATCGCACCGGTCGCACCACCGTTGCCGATCTGCAGCGTGCCGCCGGCATTGATGGCGGTCCCTCCGGTGTAGGTGTTGTTGCCGGTCAGCACCAGCGTGCCGCTGCCGGCCTGGGTCAGGCTGCCGCTGCCACTCACCACTGCGCCCACGGTGGCCGTCGTACCCAGGTTGTAGACCAGGCTGCCGTTGTTGGTGATGTCGCCCAGCACCGAACCGCTGCTGCCGCCGTTGCCGATCTGCAGCGTGCTGCCACCGTTGATGGTGGTGCCTCCGGTATAGGTGTTGTCGCCACTCAGGGTCAGCGTGCCGGTACCTCCCTGCACCAGGCCGCCGGTACCACTGAGCACGCCGGCAAAGGTCGTGCTGGCATTGTTGCCGCCGGTGGTCAGGGTTGCACCGCCCAGCACCACGCTGGAACCGGTCACGCCGGCCAGGCCTCCGATGCTCTGGCTGCCACCGGCGCTGATATCCAGCGTGCCCGCACCGGCCAGGTTGACCGTGCTGGCACCGGACAGGCTGCCGCCGGCCGCAACTGCCAGCGTGCCGCTGTTGATGGTGGTGGTGCCGGTATAGCTGCTGGCACCGCCCAGGGTGACTGTCGCCGCGCCATCCTTCAGCAGGCCACCGGCACCACTGATCGGGCCGTTCAAGGTCAGCGCGTTGCTGCCAGC
Organism: Stenotrophomonas sp. YJH_SMC_29; assembly: GCF_059371235.1. NCBI lineage: Bacteria > Pseudomonadati > Pseudomonadota > Gammaproteobacteria > Lysobacterales > Lysobacteraceae > Stenotrophomonas > Stenotrophomonas sp. YJH_SMC_29. Next base: position 231,542 of record NZ_JCAFUK010000005.1, read on the forward strand.
CAGGGTCAGCGTGCCGCTGGCCAGCTGCACGGTGTTGGCCAGGGTCAACGCGCTGGTGCCATCCAGGCTGGCGTCACCGCCTACGGTCAGCGCGCCGGTGCCCAGCGATCCGTCGTTGCCCAGCAGCAGGCCACCGGCGTTGAGGGTCACGCCGCCAGTGAAGACGTTGACGCCGGTCAAGCCCTGGATGCCTGCGCCGTTCTTTACCAGGCCACCGGCCCCTCCGATGGTGCCAGCGAACGTGGTATTGCCCACGCCATTGAGGGTCAGCGTGCTGCCGCCCAGCGCCACGGTCGAGCCTGCCACGCCTGCCAGCGAACCGATCGCCTGCGCACCACCTGCGCTGATGTCGAAGGTGGTACCGGCGTTGGCCAGGGTGACCGCACCGGTCGCGGCCAGGCTGCCGCCGGCACCGATCGCCAGCGTGCCGGCGTTGATGGTGGTGCCACCGGTGAAGGTGTTGGTACCGGTCAACGTCTGCGTTCCCGAACCTTCCTTGATCAGGCCACCGGAGCCGGCCACCGAACCACTGAACGTACCGTTGGTGGCATCACCGATCGTCAGCGTGTTGGCACCCAGGTTCACCGTACCGTTGCCGACCAACGTGCCGAACTGCTGCGTGCCGCTGCCCGCTGACAGATCGAAGGTCGCACCCGAGGCCAGGTTGACGATGCCGCTGGCGTGCAGGCTCGCGCCCGCGCCCAGTGCCAGCGTACCGGCGTTGATGTTGGTGCCACCGGTGTAGGTATTGGTGCCGTTCAAGGTTAGCGTTGCGGCGCCCTCCTTGGTCAGGCTGCCGGTGCCGCTCAGGTTGCCGTTGAGGGTGAGGTTGTTGCTGCCGAGGACGGTCAACGCGTTGTTGAGGGTGAAGTTGTTGGCGAGGGTGACCGCTGTGTTCGAATCGAGCGTCGCAGCGCCCGCGACCGTCACCGCACCGGTGCCCAAGGCAGCATTGTTGCCGACCACCAGGCCGCCGGCGTTGAGCGTTACGCCGCCGCTGAAGGTGCTGACGCCGTTGAGCGTCTGCACGCCTGCGCCGTTCTTGACCAGGCCGCCGTTGCCACTGATCGCACCGCTGAAGGTGCTGTCTACGGTGCCGCCCAGGGTCAGCGTGCTGCCGCCCAGCGCCACCGTACTGCCGGCGACGCCGGCCAGCGAACCGATCGCCTGGTTGCCCGCCGAAATGTCGAACGTGCCGGCACCGGCCAGGTTCACCGCGCCGGTCGCGGCGAGGCTGCCACCGGCGCCGATCGCCAGCGTGCCGCTGTTGATGGTGGTGCCACCGGTGTAGGTGTTGGCGCCGGTCAGGGTCACGGTGGCCGCACCGTCCTTGATCAGTCCGCCCGTGCCGGAGATCACGCCGCCCAGGGTCAGCGCCTGGCTGCCGAGCAGATCGAGGTTGGCGCCGCCGGCAAGCCCGATGTTGTTGGCCAGGCTGACGCCGGTCGATGCATCCAGCGTCGCGTTGCTTCCCACCGTCAGCGCACCGCTGCCGAGCGCAGCGTTGTTGCCGACCACCAATGCGCCGCCATTGAGCGCGACGCCGCCGCTGAACAGGTTGGCGCCGCCCAGCGTGAGGCTGCCGGCGCCGTTCTTGACCAGGCCGCCGGTGCCGGAGATCGCGCCATCGAAGATGCTGTTGCCAACGCCGCCCAGGGTCAGCGTCTGCGCCCCCAGGCTCACCGTCGAACCCGCCACGCCGTTCAACGCCCCGATGGTCTGGTTGGCGCCGGCGGCGGAGATATCGAAGCCTGTGCCTGCCGCAGTGAGCGTCACCGCACCGGTCGCGGCCAGACTGCCGCCGGGGCCGATCGCCAGGGTACCGGCGTTGATGAACGTGCCGCCGGTGTAGGTGTTGGCACCGGTCAGCGTCTCGATGCCGGCACCGACCTTGGTCAGGCCACCGGTGCCTGCGATCGAGCCACTGAAGGTGCCATCGGTGGCACCGCCGACCTCGATCGAGTTGGCGCCGAGATTCACCGTACCGTTGCCGACCAGCGTGCCGAACTGCTGCGTGCCGCTGCCGGCCGACAGGTCCAGCGTGGCGCCGGTGGCAAGGTTGACGGTACCGCTCGCGGCCAGGCTGGCACCGGCACCCAGCGCCAGCGTGCCCGCATTGATGGTGGTACCGCCGGTATAGGTGTTGGCGCCGTTCAAGGTCAGCGTCGCGCTGCCATTCTTGGTCAGGCTGCCGGCCCCGGAAAGGACGCCGTTGAGTGTGAGTGCCTGGGTCCCGAGCACGGTCAGCCCGGCATTGAGCGCAATGTTGTTGGCCAGCGTTGCCAGGCCGGTGGTATCCAGCGTGGCAGCACCACCGACGGTCAATGCGCCCGTGCCCAGCGCTGCGTCATTGCCGAGCACCAGTCCGCCTGCATTGAGTGTCACGCCACCACCGAAGGTATTGGCGCCGGACAAGGTCTGTACGCCCGCGCCCACCTTGACCAGGCCACCACCGCCGCTGATCACGCCATCGAACGCGGCGTTGCCGGCCGTACCGAAGGTGAGCGAATTGCCGCCCAGCGTCAGCGTGCTTCCCCCCGCTCCGTTGAGTGCACCGATGGTCTGGTTGCTGCCGGCGCCGGAGATATCGAAGCCAGCGCCGGCGCCCAGCGTGACATCGCCCGCTGCAGCAAGGCTGCCTCCGGTTCCCAGTGCCAGCGTGCCAGCATTGATGGTGGTGCCGCCGGTGTAGGTGTTGGCACCGGACAGGGTCAGCGTGGTGGCACCATTCTTGACCAGGCTGCCGTTGCCGCCGATCACGCCCGAGAGCGTCAGCGCGTTGCTGCCAGGCACGGTCAGCGCGACACCCGAGCCCAGCGTGACCGCATTGCCGAGGGTGACTGCGGCGCCTGCATCCAGCGTGGTGCTGGTAGTCACTGCCAGCGTGCCGGTACCCAGCGCACCATCCGCACCGACGACCAGGCCACCACCGTTCAGGGTCAGGCCGCCACCGAAGGTGTTGGTGTTGTTGAGGGTCAGCAGGCCCGTACCGTTCTTGACCAGGCTGCCATTGCCGGCCACCACGCCACCGAGCGTGACATCGTTGCTGCCGCCCAGCGTCAGCTGCGTGCCCGCACCGAAGTTCACTGCATTGGCCAGGTTCAACGCCACCGTGCTGTCCAGCGTGGTGGTGCCACCGATGCCCAGCGCACCGGTGCCGAGCGCGCTGGCATTGCCGAGGATCAGGCCACCGGCGTTGAGTGCAACTCCGCCACTGAAGGTGTTGGCACCGGACAGCGTCTGCACGCCGGTACCCGTCTTGACCAGGCCGCCAGTGCCACCGATCACACCGGCAAAGCTGCCGTTGCCGGCGCCGCCAAAGGTCAGCGACTGCGCGCCCAGCGCCAGTTGGCTGCCGGCGACGCCGTTGAGTGCGCCGATGGTCTGCGCGGCACCGGCTGCCGAGATGTCCAGCGTCGCACCGGCGCCGGCAAGATCCACCGCACCGGCCGCGGCAAGGCTGCCACCGGCCCCCAGCGCCAGCGTGCCGGCGTTGACGGTGGTGCCACCCCCGAACGTGTTGGCGCCAGACAGCGTGAGGCGCGCCGCGCCATCCTTGATCAGCCCGCCGGCGCCGAACACCGGACCGGTCAGCGTCAGGTCATTGCTGCCCAGCACGGTGAGGTTGGCGCCCGCAGCGAGGCCGAGGGTGTTGCCCACCGAAAGCGCCGCAGTGGCATCCAGCGAAGCGTTGCCGCCCACGTCCAGCTGGCCGGTACCCAGCGCCTGTGCGTTGCCAAGCTGCAGTACGCCCGCGTTGAGCCCGACGCCCCCGCTGAACGTATTGGCGCCGTTCAATGCCAGTGTCGCCGCACCGTTCTTGACCAGCCCGCCGGTGCCGCTGATGACGCCCCCCAGCGACACGTTCTGGCTGCCCAGCAGATCCAGCACCGCACCTGCGCCGAGGTTGACGCTGTTGGCCAGGTCCAGCGCCACCGAACTGTCCAGCGTGGTATTGGCCCCCACCGACAATGCACCGGTGCCCAGCGCGCCGGCATTGCCCAGCAGCAGGCCGCCGCCGTTGACGGTCAGCCCGCCACCGAAGCTGTTGGCGCCATTGAGGGTCAAGGTGGTGGCACCGTTCTTCACCAGCCTGCCCGCACCGGACACCACCCCACCCAGCGTGATCGCCTGCGAACCCGGCAGCGACAACGCGGCGCCTGCACCCAGTGCCACGTTGTTGCCCAGGTTCAGCGGCGCACTGCCGTCGAGCGAGACGTTGCCACCGATGCCCAGCGTCCCGGTGCCGAGTGCGCCGCTGTTGCCCAGCAGCAGGGCGCCAGCGTTCGCGCTCAGTCCACCACTGAAGGTGTTGGTACCGTTCAAGGTCAGCGTCGCCGCGCCGTTCTTGACCAGGCTGCCGGTGCCCGCGATGTTGCCGGCCAGGGCCAGGTTCTGGCTGCCCGGCAGGGTCAGGGCCGCGCCGAGGTTGATCGCATTGCCCAGGTTCAGCGCTGTCGTGGCATCCAGCGAGCCGTTGCCACTGACCGTCAGCGCGCCGCTTCCCAGCGCACCGGCATTGCCCAGCACCAGGCCACCGGCCGCAAGGTCCAGGCCACCACTGAAGGTATTGGCGCCGGTCAGCGTCTGCACGCCGGTGCCCTGCTTGATCAGGCCACCGGTGCCGCCGATCACGCCGGCGAACGTCTGGTTGGTGGCATCACCGAAGGTGAGCGTGCTGCTGCCCAGCGTCACCGTGCTGCCGGCAATACCGGACAGCGCGCCGATGGTCTGGTTGCCGCCGAGCGAGATGTCCAGGTCCGCGCCAACGCCGGTCAGGCTGACCGCACCGCCGGCGGCCAGGCTTCCGCCGCTGCCCACCGCAACCTTGCCGGCATTGATCGCCAGGCCGCCGGTGAAGGTATTCGCGCCACCCAGCGTAAGCGTGGCGGCACCGTTCTTGACCAGGCTGCCGGTGCCACCGATGGCGCCGCCGAGCGTCAATGCGTTCGAGCCCAGCACATTGAGCGAGCCACCCGCGCCCAGCGTGATGCCATTGCCGACCGCAAGCGCCGCGCTGGTGTCGAGCGACACCACGCCACCAACATTCAGCGCACCGGTTCCCAGTGCTCCACCGTTGCCCAGCACCAGGCTGCCGGCATTGAACGCCACGCCGCCGCCGAAGGTATTGGCGCCATTGAGCGTCAGCGACGACGCACCGCTCTTGACCAGGCCACCGGCGCCACCGATCACGCCGTTGAACGTGAGCGCCTGTCCGCCAAGCAGATTGAGGCTGGCACCCGAACCGAGGTTGACCGCGTTGGCCAGTGCAAGCGGCCCCGTGGTTCCATCGAGCGTCACGTTGCCACCGACACTGAGCGCACCGCTGCCCAGCGCAGCAGCATTGCCCAGCAGCAGGCCACCGGCGTTGAGTGCCACGCCGCCACTGAGGTTGTTCACGCCCGACAAGGTCTGCACGCCGGTGCCCAGCTTGACCAGGCCTCCCGTGCCTGCGGCGAACGTGCCGCTGTAGCTGGTATTGCCCAGCCCCGCGAGGGTGAGCGTGCGGCTGCCCAGGTTGACCGAACCGCCGAGGCCCGCCAGCGAACCGATGGTCTGGTTGGCGGCCGCCGACAGGTCCAGGGTGGTACCGACGCCAACCGTGATCGCACCGGTGGGCGACAGGCTGCCGCCCGCGCCCAGCGCCAACGCGCCTCCGGCCAGGTTGAAACTGCCGGTCAGCGCATTGGCGCCGTTCAAGGTGAGCGTGCCGGCGCCGTTCTTGGTCAGGTTGCCGGCACCGGAGATCGAACCATTCAATGACAACGCATTGCTGCCCAGCAGGTTCAGCGAGCCCCCGCCATTGATCACCAGATTGTTGCCCAGGGTGAAGCCCGCCGTCGTATCCAGTGAGGCGCTGCCACCCACGGTCAGGTTGCCGCTGCCCAGTGCACCGGCATTGCCCAGTACCAGGCCGCCGGCATTGAGGTTGACGCCGCCGGAGAACAGGTTTGCGCCGCCGAGAGTAACGATGCCGGTGTTGTTGACCGTCAGCCCGCCAGTACCGGACAGCACGCCCCCCAGGCTGAATGCATTGGTCCCTGCCAGGGACAGATTGCCCCCAAGGCTGAAAGCGTTGGCCAGGTTCAGACCGGCCGTGGAGGAGGCGATGGCACCGCCGTTGGCGGTGAACAGCCCGGTGCCGAAGGAACCGGCATTGTTGAAATTGACCAGGCCATCATTGAGCGTGGTCGTACCCGCACCCGCCCACGCACCCTGCAGGTTCCAGGTACCGCTGTTGACGGTGAGCTTCTGGAAGTTGAGGTACTGGTTCCAGCCCAGCGTGGTCACCGCGCCGCCGGTGCCGGACCCCGGGCCGCTGACGACGTTCTGCAGCACCAGCGTGTTGTTGGCCGCACCACTGCCGGTACCGGCGTCGACCGATCCCGCAGCCGCAACCTTTACCCCGGTGACACCGGTAATCACGCCGGCAAGAGCGGTGCCGCCGCCGCTCACAACGCTGGAACCCGACACTGCGGTGAAGGTGTTGCCGCCGGTTGAATCACCCAGGTGAACGCTGCCACTGACCGCCCCCGCATTGAGGAACGTGTTACCGCCAGAAGCCCCCAGGCCGACGCGTCCGTCGATGGTGCCGGTGTTGGTCACAGCGGCGGCTGCACCACCATAGGTCACCACCGTGGTCGCGTCAGAAACGCTGCCTGCACCGATCAACGACGTGCTGATCAGGCCGGCGTTGTTGATGGTGGTGGTGCCGTTGACATTCTGTGCCACCAGCGCCTGTCCACCAAAGCCCAGCAGCGTTGCGATGTTGACGACACCCTTGATCTGTCCGCTGGCGTTGTTGTTGACGACGATCGCGCTGTTGTTGGAAGAAGCATTGCCGATGACCAGGCCGGGCGAGGCGAGGACGATCGAGCTCGGATCGATCGTGCCATTGTTGTTGACCGTCACGTTGTCGCCGGTCAGCGTTGCTGCGTTGCCTCCACCTACGACCGGCGGCGTACGCAGCAATGCACCTGCGGCGATGTTCAGCGTGAGGCCGTTGGTCGCGTTGGAGTAGTTGTTGATGTTGGTGGTGCTGTCGCAGTTCACGGTTGTGGTGCCCGTGCAAGCTGCGAATGCCGATCCGCTGGCCAGTGTGGCGGCCAAAGCCGCCGCCAGCTGGTGTGCCCGCAATCGCGGCACCCGCCCTGCGCTGACCGCGCTTCCGCCGGGATTCTGGGCGACCTCCGAAGCAACCTGCATTACCCCAAGGGCACGATTGAAAACCAGACGGTAAATGCGGTTCATCGGTAAATCTCCATGAAAAGACCGGATGGCACAGCTGGCAGGTTTTTTGGAGACAATGCGGCCCACCCCGGCTCCCCGAACGGGAACAAGGCCTGAAGGCATTAACTCCTGAAAATCTTCACATCTTCACGCGATCGCACCCGGGGACAGGTGCGCCAGCGCGTCCGTCAAGGCGAAAACTCCCCGGTTTCGCCCGACGAATGGCGGCACTGTGCGACCGACGGTGCCAGCAGCATGTGAATCACGCGCGCTATTTTTATGACGCGCGTCAAATAATAGGGGCGGACAAAATGGTTTTGCCGAAAATGCATATTGCTGCATGTGGCGGAGAATCCATCCCCCCCCATGAGTAAATAAATTCAGCTACTGGAGAGTTTCATCAGCACCAGGCCGGAAACGATCAGCACCGCCGCACCGATCCGCATCGGGCTGACCTGCTCGCCCAGAAACACAATGCCCACCACGAACGCACCGACCGCGCCGATGCCGGTCCAGATCGTGTAGGCGGTGCCCAGCGGCAGGCTGCGCATGGCCACCGCCAGCAGCCAGAAGCTGGCGACCATGCCGATGATCGTGACCACGGTGGGGGTGAGCCGGGTGAAGCCTTCGGACTGCTTCATGGATACGGCCCACACGATTTCCAGCAGGCCGGCAAACAACAGATAGATCCAGGCCATGATGGCCCTCCTCTTGGTAGGGCCAGGCCGTCCTGGTCATTGGTTCCCGATGTGGGGGAGGTCGTTCCTCCTGGCCGGCATTCTAGCAACGGGGGTCGGTGCCGGCCGCTGCCGGCGGCGACGGGTTACAGCCGATTCAGTGCGTGAAGCTGGCATCGACGCACCCGCCTGCGCTAGAATGAGCGCCTGCCATCGGCCAGCCGATGTGCAGTCCGGCTGTGGTCTCCGGCGCATCGCGCGCTGCTTCCCCTGTTCCGTGAACTGGCCGCCTACCGGGCGGCCAACGTCTCTATGGTGGCCCCGTCGGCCCCTCGCGACGCTAGGTCGAAAACCCCGCCAGGGCCGGAAGGCAGCAACGGTATCGATCGACGCGGGCGCCGAGGTCAGCCGGCGGGGCCATCGCCTTTTCTGCACTGGGGTCTGATCCCTTTGCATGGCAAGGGGCTCTGACCCCGGCTTCGCATTCTTTGCCCGGCATGGCCCCGCGCCAATCTGGCTCGGGCGTGCCTGGTGGAACACCCGGCGCCACAGCGAACTGCGCAGCACCCCGTGCTGCAGCGGCGCATCGAGGTGACAGCGGCTGCGGTAGCGCACCTGGGCCAGCCCCTCGGCCAACAGTGCGCTCCAGCGCCTCCAGTCCAGCGGCCAGCACCGTATCGGCGGGCTGGCCGCTCCTGCTCAGGGCGGATCCTGCGCCAGTACGTGCGGCGCGGTCGGGCTCGCCAGCGGCACGCACTGCCCCGGCTGCGCCACGCGGTGCCCGCGCGCGGCCAGCGCCTGGCCATCGGCCGCGCTGGCGTAGTGGTACAGCATCATCCGCGCCTGCAGGTCGGCGCTGTACTCACGCTCCAGGTCGTCCACGCCGGTATGCGACGGATTGCCGTGCAGGCCGCAGTCGTGGGCGATCAGTTCGTTGTCGCTGGCGAAGCGGGCCAGCATCTCCGGAATCGGCCGGGTGTCGCCGCTCCAGGTCAGCGCGCCCTGCAGGCGCAGGCCGTAGGCGGTCTCCGGCCAGTGGTGGCGCACCGGGAACACCTCCAGGCGCACCCCCTCATGCCAGAACGCCTCACCCACCACGACCAGCTGGAAGGCATCCCAGAAGTTCGCACCGCCTTCGGCCAGCACGTTCGGGTAGTCACCGATGCGCTTGTGCAGCAGCGGCACCACCGTGGCGGGCACGTACAGGCGCACCTTGCCGCGCCGGTGCGCATTGAAGAAGGTGTCCACGAACAGGCGCTCGAAGCCGGCCACGTGGTCCAGGTGCACATGGGTGACGAACAGCGCCTGCGGCATCTGCCCGTACTGCGCCTTGAACGCGGTCAGTCCTTCGCCGCCGCAATCGATGGTCAGCCACGGGCGACCATCGCGCTCGATCACCGACATCGGCGACCCCAGCTCGACCGCCGACGCATTGCCGACGCCGAGGAAACGCAACGACCAGTCCATCAGGTGCCCCGGTTCCAGGCCATGTCATAGGCGCGGCGCAGCCGCGCGTAGTCCTTCTGCACGTCTTCCACGCTGCGCTCGCCGCGCAGCTTGATCAGCGAGCGCAGCAGGCGCTTGAGGTTGCGCTCGCGCCAGGCGGTGGCCGGGATGCGGATCACACCGCGATCAAAGTCGATCAGCCAGCCATGGCCACTGCCATCGAACAGGATGTTGTGCGCGTTGAGGTCGGCATGGTCCAGGCCGGCACGGTGGAAGCGGGCGATCAGCCGCCCGGTTTCCTCCCAGGGGGCGCCGCGGCCGGCGACCAGTGCGCGGTCGGCCAGCGAGCGCACGCCCTCGATCCGCTCCATCAGGATCGCCGCCCGGTAGCGCAGGCCCTCGCGCATGTAGAACGCGGCGATCGGCCGTGGCACCGGCAGCTTCTTCTCGCGCAGCGCGCGCATCAGGCGGAATTCGGCGAAGCTGCGGGTCCGGTCCGAGCCGCGCCAGAGATACTGGTCGTGGCTGATACGGGCGGCCATGCCGCCGCGCAGGTAGTGGCGCAGCACGCTGGCCCCGAACGGCGCATCGACGAACCAGGCGCTGCCGCGGCCGCCCTCGCCCACCGGCCGGGCCCTGCTGCCCCAGTGCTGGGGCGAGAACAGGCCGATCTCGGCTTGCCGCAGCCGCTCGCGGTCGAACAGAATGGCCCCGATGCCGCGACCCTCGCGGCATGGCGTCAGCGCTTCATTGGCGTCGAATGCGACCATTTCATTGAGTCTAACAACACATGGCATCAGCGTCCTCCTCCTTGTGCCTCCTGCGCCTGTCCGCACTGGGCGACGTCACCCACGTGGTGCCCCTGGTGCGCACCCTGCAGGCTGCGCGCCCGGACACGCCGATCCACTGGATCATCGACAAGGTCGGCCACAAGCTGCTCGACGGCCTGCCCGGCGTCACCTTCCATGCCTACGACAAGCAGAGCGGCATGGCCGGGGTCAAGGAACTGCGCAGGCAACTGCCGCCGGGGCGCTTCGAAGCGCTGCTGCAGATGCAGGTCGCGTTCCGCGCCAACCTGCTGTCAGCCTTCATTCCAGCCGAGCGCCGCATCGGCTACGACCGCAGCCGTTCGAAGGATCTGCACGGCCTCTTCATCAACGAGCGCATCCCCGACCGCCCCGGCATCCATGTGCTGGATGCCATCGGCAGCTTCTGCGAACCGCTGGGCCTGCGCCAGACCGAGGTCAGCTGGGACCTGGCCGTGCCGCCGTCCGCCTTCGAGTGGGCCGCCGCGCAGTGGCAGGACGATGGCCGCCCGGTACTGATGATCTCGCCCTGCTCCAGCCACGTGCGCCGCAACTGGTACGCCGACCGCTACGCCGCCGTGGCCAACCACGCCGTGCAGCGCGGCTGGCAGGTGGTGCTGTGCGGTGGCCGCAGCGAGCTGGAACGCAGCATGGCCGACGCCATCCAGGCCCAGCTGCAGACGCCGGCACTGGATCTGGTCGGCAAGGACACGCTCAAGCAGCTGCCCGCGCTGCTGGCCCGCGCCAACCTGGTGATGACACCCGACTCCGGCCCGATGCACATCGCCAATGCGATGGGCACCAAGGTGCTGGGCCTGCATGCGGCCAGCAACCCGAACCGTAGTGGCCCGTACTCGGACCGTCGCTACTGCGTGGACCGCTACGACGATGCGGCACGCAAGTACCTGGCCAAGCAGGCCGCCGATCTGAAGTGGGGCACCAAGATCGAGTTCGACGATGTGATGGAACTGATCACCGTGGAAGACGGCATCGCCGCCTTCGAACGCTACGTCGCCGACCACCTGGGGTGAGCGGCGAGCAGCGCGGGATTACGCGCGCTGCGCGTAATCCTGGTAGGACTTCTCTTCCACGTACGCCGAACCCAGCGCCAGGTTGATCGCCTTCTTGATGCGCGCGCGTTCATCGTTGCGCAGGTAGACGCTGCGCGCCAGGTCGATGAAGCCCTGGTCGAACGCCTGCGCCTTCTCCTTCAGGCGGATGTCGTCCTCGATGTCCCACAGCTGTTCGTTGACGGCCTTCAACTCGGCACGCAGCTTGGCGATGTCCTTCACCGCCGCCGGGTGTGCCATCCAGGTCTTCTCCAGCGCCGACAGCTCCCTGCGCACATTGGCCAGCTTGCCCTCGTCGCTGATGCGCTCGGACTTGATCTGCAGGATCGAGATCTTGTCCAGCAGCTCGCCGAAGGAAACGGGAACGAGGATTTCAGCGGTCATGGGGAAAGGCTCCAGCAGGTGATGCAGGCAGTTTAACCCGCAGCTTGCAATGAAACGGGTAGATCCACGCCATGCGTGGATGGTCCAGCTCGGCAGGAACAGCATCCACGCATGGCGTGGATCTACTGATCCATCGGGGCGGGGAGAGGCAGGCAAAGGGAGGGGCCCACGCGTTGCGCAGCAACGTGTGGGGCGGCGCGCAACGCGCGTCGCGTCCCGCGCCAGATAAAGAAAAAGGGCTGCCTTTCGGCAGCCCTTTTTCTTTATCTGGCGGAGAGGGGGGGATTGTCGGGTGCATCCATGCACCCGACCCTTCCGCGCTACGCGCTCCAGGGCCAGCCTGCGGCTGTCCGGTTCTGCTCCTGCAGAACCGTCGAACCCCGTCGGGGGTTCTCATCCCCCCGCATCAGAGGTGTCGATCACTACTACAATCACCTGCACGCCCCAAACGCTGGCCAAGAAAAAAGCCGCCCAGTGGGCGGCTTCTTTCTTTATCTGGCGGAGAGGGGGTCTGCCTAGTATTCGTCCAGCCCGGTCCGTAACGATCCAAAGGCCAATAATTTAAGTCTTTCTTTTCAATATCTTACAACACTTTCAAATCCAGACATGTCCAAGAGCATCCATCACCAGCCCTCTCAAAATGGCATACTGGATGGCATACCGGAAGCAACTGAAAATCCATGCCACTTCTCACCGATGTCAAAGCTCGAAGCATCCTTCCCGGGAGTCGCGCAGTACCTCATGGAGCCGTCACAGGCCTGAGCCTCCTCCCCTCATCGACCCTGAAGGGCCAAGGAAAATGGGTATTTCGATACGTCAGCCCCACGACGGGGAAACGCAGGAACGCTGGGTTGGGCGGCTATCCACAAATCACTATTGCCGCAGCAGGGAAGCTGGCTCGAGAGATGCGGGACCTGATCACGACGGGACAGGACCCCTTAACAGTGAAAGCTCTGGAAGCCACCAAGCTCCAGATACCGACCTTTCAGGAGGCTGCCACACAGGTCCACACCGAGATGAAGCCTGGCTGGAGGAATGAGAAACATGCCCAGCAGTGGATCAACACACTGGTCGAGTATGTCTTCCCGAAAATTGGGAACCTGCCGATCGACCAGCTACAGCCTCGGCACATCGCCGAAGTTCTACGCCCCATCTGGCTTGAAAAGGCTGAAACTGCCTCACGCGTTAAACAGCGTATTCATGCCGTAATGGCTTGGGGCTGGGCGCACGGATTCAACCAAGCCAACCCCGTGGATGTGGTCAACCACTTGCTCCCTCAGCAACCCAGCAAGACGATCCGCCAAGAACACCAGCCCGCAATGCATTGGCAGCACGTCCCCACATTTGTCGGAGCGGAGTTGGCAACCACACGTGAATTCGACGTGACCCGGCGCGCGTTGCTTTTTCTGATCCTGACGGGCGCCCGCTCCGGCGAGGTCCGAGCCATGACTTGGAGTGAGGTGAATCTACGTAACGGGCTATGGATAGTTCCAGCAGACCGAATGAAAGCTAGACAAGTTCACAGGGTCCCACTTTCCAAGCAGGCAGTGGCCTTGCTCCAACAGCAAGTCGGCCATGACGAAGAACTCGTATTCCCATCCATTCAAGCCCGAAAGGTACTGTCAGATATGACGCTGACTGCCTTATTACGTAGACTCTCGGCGCCCAGCGATTCAGAGGGCCGAGTAGCCACAGCACATGGATTTCGCTCTAGCTTTCGCGACTGGTGCAGCGAAAAAGGATATGCTAGGGACTTGGCTGAGCGCGCCCTAGCTCACACCGTTAAAAATCAGGTTGAGGCGGCATATCATCGAACCGACTTACTGGATCAGCGCCGACCAATGATGCAGGCGTGGGCTGACTACATTCAGCCAGAGCAATAACACTGAACAAATTATAAATGCACTGACGCGGGCCCCGCCCGTTTCCAAGGCAGTAATAAGCCCGCATATAGTCTCAGACCACAGCAATCAGCGCGCTTGCAGCACCACGTAGGCGTGCAGCTTTAGGGGCACCGTACCCAGACCGGGGCCTGTCGTAGATTTTGTGTAAAAGGGTCACCGACAGCAAACTGCCATCTTCAATCGCCTAGGCTTTTGCAGACACTCTTCAGCCGTTTAGTTCGTACTGGACCGGCCAGCCTTTCGTAGACACTCGGACGCCATAATTGATGGCAATGACCGAGGTGTTTATGGGCAACAGCAAGCAGTACACGGATGAGTTCCGCGCAGAGGCGGTGAAGCAGGTAATCGAGCGCGGCTTTACAGTC